>DASPXY010000109.1:0-10628 GCA_035637055.1 Gemmataceae bacterium
TGCTGGGCGCGGGCTTCTTGGTCGGGAGTGAGAGGTGCCGAGGCCATGTGGGGCTCCGTGGCAGAGGGATGGATTTTCGGGGAAGGTTGCCGCTGAGGGCTTGGTGTACGAAGATTCTACCAACTTTCGAGGAGCCCACACTCTGTCCAGGACCGGAACGGATTTTCGTTGACTTTCGCCCCAATTCCGTCAATTTATAGAAAAGGCCACACTCTGTGCGGCCTTCCCACCACCCTTATCCTGCCTTAGCCAAGGGGGCCAGGAGCGCCATGCTCAACCTGCTCACCGGACGAAAATCATCGGACTGCACCGGAGTCTCGCGGCGTGAATTCCTGCGCGTCGGCGGCCTGTCGGCCCTGGGGCTGTCGCTGCCGGCCTTCTTCCGCCTCCAGCAGCAAGCCGCCGCATCGACGCCCGCGCCGCGTCGCCAGGCGACAAACTGTATCCTCCTGTGGATGCAGGGTGGTCCCAGCCACATTGACACCTTCGACCCCAAGCCGAACGCCCCCGCCGAGATTCGCGGCGAGTTCGGCACGATTCCGACGCGCCAGGCCGGTGTGCGCATCAGTGAACATCTGCCGTTGCTCGCCCGGCAGTTCGACAAGCTCAGCCTGATTCGCGGCCACGACCCTCGCAACGGCAGCCACGGCGTCGCCGATCACCTGATGATGTCCGGCAGGCCATTCAATCCCGCGATGGCCTTCCCGTGCTTCGGCTCCGTCGTCGCTCGCGAGCGCGGTTATCGCGACGGCATGTTTCCCTTCGTGCAGCTCGGCCGCAACATCGATCGCCGCTTCAACGGCGGCGTCGCGGGCTTCCTCGGCGATCAGTACAACCCGTTCGAGGTCACCGACGACCCGAGCGCCGCGACGTTCCGCGTCCGCGACCTCAGCCTCCCCAGCGGCGAAGCGGGGGCGCGGCTGCAGCGGCGCTACGAGATGCTCAACGAGATGGATCGCGCCCCGAGCCAGGGCGAGAGCCGGCCGTCGCCCGCGGTTGAGGCGCGCGACGCCTTCTACGAACGCGCTCACAGCCTGATCACCTCGCCGGCCGCGCGCCGCGCTTTCGCCATCGAGCAGGAGCCGTCACGGGTGCGCGACGCCTACGGCCGCAACACGCTCGGCCAGTCGTGCTTGCTGGCGCGACGGCTGATCGAGGGCGGAGTCCATTTCGTCACCGTCACCGATGGCGGCTGGGACACGCACACGAACAACTTCCGCAGTCTCAAGGACCGGCTGCTGCCGCGGCTGGACCGGGCCTATGCGGCGCTGCTGCAGGATCTGAGCGATCGCGGTTTGCTGGACAGCACCCTGGTCGTCTGGTTCGGCGATTTCGGACGGACGCCGAAGGTGAATCCGTCGGCGGGCCGCGATCACTGGGCGACGGCCGGCGTGGCCTGCATGGGCGGCGGCGGCATCAAGCGCGGCGAGGTCGTCGGTGCCACCAACGCCCAGGGCGAGGTGGTCGTCGATAGCCGCGTGACGCCACAGGATCTGGCCGCGACGATCTATCACGCTCTTGGCATCCCGCTGCATACGTGGTATCGCGCCCAAGATGGACGCCCGATTGAGCTGGTGCCGGAAGGCAGGCCGGTGCGGCAGTTGATTTCTTGAAGTGATTTCCCGCTTGCGGGTTCGCGCTCGCAGCGCGAACCCGCAAGCGGGCCGTTCAGATGTGTCAGGTGAGCGGGCGCAGGTTCGGTTTCTCCGCCGCCTCATAATCCGCGTAGGCCATCTGCACCGAGATGGCATGATCGCCCGCGTTGAAGTTGATCGACGTATTCTCCGCCAGGGCAGGGTCGCAGCATGTCTGCAGACCAAACAGGCTCCCAAATGGCGGAATTGCGCCAGGCTGCAGGCCGGTCAACTGCTCGACCTCTTCGCGTGAGGCGAACCGCAAGCTCTTGACGCCGAGTCCCACGCGCGCCTTGCGGCTGTCCAGTTTCCGATCCGCCGGCAGCACCAGCATCAGGAAGTCATCCCCCGCCTTCATCACCAGGGCCTTCGCGCCGCTGGCCAGGGGCGTCCCACGCACCGCCGCGGCCTGCTCGCTCGTGAACACCGGCTCGTGCCGCAGCACAGTGAACGGTACACCCTTCTGCCGCAACCACTCCTCCAACCGCTCGAAAACGCTCGCCGCCACGGTCGATCCCCCCGCTGTGCCTACCAGTGCATGACAAAGCCGCTGTCCACGTTGATCGTCTGTCCGGTCACGTTCGCCGCCCGCGCCGACGCCAAAAACACCGCCATCGCTGCAATGTCCTCGGGCTCCTGCCAGCGACCGAGCGGCACCACGCGACGAATCTTCTCGCCCGCCCACTCGTCGTAACTCTGGCGCTTCTCCGGCGGTTGCTGTCGATTCCACGCTTCCCAGATCGAGCGGTTCAGCGCCGTCTTGACCATCCCCGGGCAGAGGCTGTTGACGCGCACTCCGTACGGCGCCAGATCCTTCGCGGCCGCCTGGGCGAAATTGATGAGGGCCGCCTTCGAGGCGCTATAGGGTGGGTCGGTCTGCGAGCCAATCTGTCCAGCCACCGACGAGAGGAACAGCATTGTCCCCGAGCGCGCCGCGAGTAGGGTGGGGACAAACGCATGGGCGACGTTGACCGCGCCAACCACGTTCACTTCCAGCACGCGGCCCCAGTCGGACGGTTCCAGGTTCCAGAACGGAAAGCCATACTTGCCCGAACCGATGCCGACGGCGAAGACGATGTGATCGACCCGTTGGAACAACGCGAGGACTTCCGTCGCACACCTTTTAAGAGCCGGATAGTCGGTGACATCGGCAAGAAACGCATCGGCATGTGCCCGAAGGCGTTCGCCGAGGTCGTCCGCGACCGCCCCGACGGCAGGGTCGCGGTCGATGACCGCCACCGCTGCTCCCTCCGCGGCGAAGGCGACGGCAATCGCCTGACCGATCCCGCGCGCTCCGCCCACAACGACAGCGGTCTGTCCCTGCAAGCCCAGGTCCACGGCGGCCTCCGTTCTGCGATTCGCCTTACCGGCGCTCGATGACGCCCTTAGCTTATTCCGAGGCCCGTCCGTCGGCAGGCGGTGCTTGCGCCCGGGTCGGCCGGACAAGCGACGCTTCCCACTCGGCGCGCAGGATGCCCCCTTCCTGACACTCCGGCAACGGCCTGGCTGCGGGCGCGGTTCGGCCTCGCTTTTACGACCTACGACATTTTCCAGCTGTGCCAGGAGTTCGTGCTGCGGCGCAACTGTACGTTTGCCGTAGCGTGGGCAACGCCCCTGGATGACGTGTTCGCGACGCTGCGGGGCGAAACGGCCAAGGGTAAGCAGGACAGCGCCAACAAGCGGAAGCGCCGCCGCACTCCGCCCAGAGAGCCGAAGCCGCTGACTCCCCAACGCGAAAACCGGCCCCCTGCCCAGCGACCGGCGCGGACAACCGACCGTGGCGGAGAACGAGGAATCACGCAACCCCGACGCAACCCTGTCTGGTAACCCTTTCGCGATTTTCTTGACTGCTCATTTCATCACAGGATTTCCGCCATTTTCTTGTCAAATGCAACCCATCGTGCGCGCAAAAGGGTTGCGATCCCGGATAGGTCATGAGCGCAAAAACCATCAGCGCCGGCGTGGCCCGGGAACGACCTGCGCCATCGTAGGGGGAACCATCACAGGAAGCGGCGCAGGGGGTGGCCCCTTGACCGCTGGCACCAGGATAGTCTTGTTCAGCGGCGGAACGGTGGGCTGGGGTGGCGCGGCCGGGAGTTGGATGCGCTGCCCGCACGTCGGGCAGTTGGTCTTCTGGCCGGCGCACTCCCAAGTAGACTCAAGGACTTACTGGCACCGTGGGCACTGGCAACGCATGGGCGGGAGGCTTGGCGCGGTGACGAGGGGCGCGGCCAAGGCTGGAATCTGGAACGCCTGGCCGCAGCCGGTACAACCGGTCCCGAAGCCGGCGACCGAGTCGGGCAGCTCGAAGGCGCGACCGCAGCGGGGCCAAGCGCGGCAAGGGCAAGAAAGGGGGTGGCGCGTGAGTGGGGAAGGAGTGTTTCGCATCCGGGAAGCCGAAGTGGGTGCGGCGCGGGTGCGGATCGAGTTTGCCAGGGAAAGGAGCAGACTCCTCAGACGTGGTTTCAAAACCCCTCCCCCAACCCCTCCCCGCCACGGAGAGGGGAGGGGTTGGGGGAGGGGTTTTGAAACCGCTTCTTAGCGACAGCCACGCCGGGCGAAACCGCGGAACAAGCCGCCGCCGCACGGCTGGCACATGGGCCTCACGTCACAAGGGCTGCAGGAGTACATCATCGGCTGGCACATCTGACCAGCCGGCATGTAGACGTAGACGTCCCCACAACCCATCGGGTAAAGCTGGTATTGAGGTGGTTGCACAAGCTGGTCCGACGAGCCGGTTTCCTTGAGGATTACCTGGAAACCCGTGTCGCTCATGACCTTCTTGCGGTCTGCCCCGGGCCAACCCGAGTTCTCCACGACTTCATTGACCACGGGGAGCAACGCCTTGCGGACATCCGCTGCCTTGACTCCCGCCTTGGCGTCCAGACGCCAGACTAACGCCGTGTCGGCCGGGGCGTATTCGACCCCGCTCGTGTTGTAACTGATGCCCAGCGCCTTGAGGTCGCTTTTCGCCTCCTTGAGGTTGTCGGCGGAGGCAGGGTCAGTCCACACGAAATCCAGGGCCTTTTGCCAGTCCTTCGCGGAGGCCTTGTCGGCCGCTGGAACCCGGGGGAACTTCTCCTGGGCAAGGTTCGCAGCGAGTTTGCCGAGCCTTGTCGGTGCGCCGTCCGCGCCGGGGGAACCATCCACAGTATTCAGGTGGTAGGGCCGGGCCAGGATCAGTGTCGTCATGGTCGAATAAGCCCAGAGATTCATGCCCTGATCCGCGCGGACCGTTCGCTCAGCCGTCGCCTCAAGCGGATCCATCAACGAAAGAGAGGCCACTTGCCGCCGTTCGCCAGCGGTCGGCAGTGGCTGGAGAACCTGGAGCGACCGCACGGCTTCGCTGGCGGCCGCGCTGGCCGCGCGCGGGCTTGCCAGCGTCGTTTCGTGCAAGGTGTCCTCGAGGCCAATCCGGACACCTTGACTCGCCGGCGCGAAGACCGCGGCGAGAACGACGAGGCCAGGGGCCACCGCTCCCAGGAGCGCACAGCCAACGATTCGGCGCTGTGGCAACGACCGCAACACGGCGGTCCAGCCAACCTTGATCCGTTTCATCAGTTCCTCCCTCTTTGACCAGATGTGTGAACGCCAGCTCACGGCAACGATATGCCGAGGTTTCCCAGATTTCCCAAATTACCAAGAGCTTCGAGAGTGTCAAACAGTTTTTCCAAATGGGTAGTGACTGCTCTGGGGATCGGGTACAGTTGTTCCGACTGTATGGCGGGTGGCGGGTGGTGGGTGGCGGGTGACGGGTGGCGGGAGAAGTAGAAACTTCCTCTTCTCCCGCCACCCGTCGCCTGCCACCCACAGGGAAAGCATTTGGCGCCGGGCATGGAACTTGCTCAAATCATGGTCGCGATGGGAACCGAGTGCGGAGCAACCGGCGAGTTGTTTGTAGTCCCGCCTTTAGGCGGCTGGACTCCAGCCGCCTAAAGGCGGGACTACGAACCACACCTCGCTTGTTCCTGCAACTGTGCAGAAGGACTATCCGAGATGTCTGATATCTTGCAGGAAGAGATTGTAACGCTCGGGGATGGCGTCCTGTTGACACGGCGTCAGCAGGGCGACCGGTTGACTCTCGTGGTCCGCGTGAAGGCCGGCAGCGACTGCGTCCTTCACTGGGGGCTGAGCGGTGCGAGTGGCGGCTGGCAGCGACCGCCCGAGACGTCCTGGCCGCCAGGCACCACGGCCGCCGATGGTAACGCCGTCCGGACACCCTTCGGGGTGAATGGCCAGGGCGAGCGCGAGGTAACGATTCGCCTCGACCTCCCTGCATCGTGGAAACGGCTGCCCTTCGTCCTGCATTTCCCGAAAGAGAATCGCTGGGTCAAAAACGGTGCTCAGGATTTCTCGATTCCACTGCCACAAGGAAAGGGCCCCGCTTCGCCGGAAGCGGCACTGGCGAGTTGGGCGCCGGAGGCGAGCGCCGCGCGCCGCACCTGGCCGCTCGACGGCGGCGGGCAGGTCGCCGTCGCCACCTGGACGACCCCCGAAACCATGCACGTCTGCATGGTCAGCGACGCCGACGGGCCGCTGCTGCTGCACTGGGGCCTTGTCCGCCAGTTTCGACACGAGTGGCTGCTGCCGCCCGAGGAGGTCCGCCCCGCCGGCACGTCGGTCGAGGGCCAGGCCGCCCGCACTCCCTTCGCCGAGCGCGCGGGCTTGCAGTACCTCGAACTGCGCTTCCGCAAGCCGGCCGACGGAATGGGTCCAAGAGGGATGAAATTTATCCTTTACAGACCGGCGGGAAACGCCTGGCTCAAGAGCGGCGGTCAGGATCTGTACCTGCCCCTCGCTGAAGGGACGCCCGACCCGCGGTTGTCGTCGGCGAAACTCCGCGACCTGGCCGAGCAGATCGTCAGCGTCGAGAAGGGGGCCGGCTCCTGGACCTTGATGCACCGCTTCAACCTCTGCCACGACCTGTTGGAACAAGCACAGGATGATGAGGAGGCCCTGGCGCTGCTGTTCGCCTGGCTGCGTTACAGCGCGACTCGCCAACTCGACTGGCAGCGGCGCTACAACACCAAGCCGCGCGAATTGAGCCACGCCCAGGATCGGCTAACGGTGCGCCTGGCGAATATCTGGCGGCGGCACGGGCCGGGGCCGCGCCGGTGGGCTCGCCTGATGCTCACGACGCTGGGCCGCGGCGGCGAGGGCCAGCGCGTCCGCGACGAAATTCTGCACATCATGCACCGCAATCATCTCAAGGAGACGAGCGGCGTTTTCATCGAGGAGTGGCATCAGAAACTGCACAACAACACCACGCCCGACGACGTCGTCATCTGCGAGGCGTATCTGGCGTTTCTGCGGAGCAACGGCGATCTCGGCCGCTTCTACCGGACGCTGGAAGAGAGTGGCGTCACGCGCGACCGCCTCAAGGGCTTCGAGCGGCCGATTCGCACCGATCCCGGTTTCTACGGCGACAAGAAGGATGCGCTGATCGGCGAGTTCGAGCATTTCCTGCGCATCCTCAAGTCGGTGCATTCGGGGACGGACCTCGAGAGCGCTGCCGGTCCAGCGCGCGGCCGGCTCGACGGCGGGCTCAACGGCAAGCTGGACGGCGTGTTCGCTCTGCGCCAGCGCGGGGCGCCCGCCCTGGAACTGGCGGGGGCGATTGTCTCCATGCGAGAGGGGCTAAAGGGTGTACTCGGGGCGGCGAAGGACGACGCTGCGGTGCGCGACCTGCTGTTCCTCGATCTGGCGCTGGAGGAGTTCCTGCGCGCCACCATCGAGCGGCAGAACCTCAGCCGCTGCAGTCGCGACGACCTGGCACGGCTGGCTCACCTGGCCATGAGCAGCGTCAGCCTCTCGATCGACGCGCCGGAACTGGCCATCTGCGCCGGCCACTGGGGGGCGCTGCTGGGGATGAACCGCGAAGGCCGGGACTGGGCGCTGCACGCGAAGAGCGTCGCCGACCGGACGGGCCGCTGGGTCGCGACCTTCACGGACGACCTCTATCGGCAGCTGCAGCCCAAGGCCGAACTGCTGGGCGCCGCCTTCGAGGTGGCGGCGTGGACCGTGCCGCTTTTCAGCGAGGAAGTCGTCCGTGGCGGGCCGGCGTTCGCGCAGTCGCTGCTGTTGCGGCACCTCGACCCGCTCTTGCGGAAGGCGGCCGGGCTCGGCGGCTGGCAGGTCATCAGCCCGGCACTCGCTTCCGGCAAGGTGCGCGTGACGGATCGCCTCCTGGCTGTGCAGGGGCAGCGCTTCACAGAACCGACGGTAATCGTCACGGATGTCGTCGCCGGCAATGAGGAGATTCCCGAGGGAGTAACTGCGGTTCTCACTACCGATACGCCGGACCTGGTTTCGCACGTCGCGGTGCGCGCGCGCAACGGCCATGTGCTCTTCGCCACCTGCTACGAGCCCGAGACGTACAGCCGGCTCAAGAACCTGCACGAGAAGACGATTGCGCTGTACCTGACGGCCGGCGGCGATGTCGAGTATGGCGAGGCCCTGATCCATCCGGATGAGGCGAGGATGGAGGATGGAGGATCGAGAATTGAGAAGCGCAGAGGCTCCCCTGTTCGATCCTCGATCCTCCATCCTCGATCCTCGACCCTCCCCTCCGCTGGCTGGGTGATCACGCAGGAGCAGTTCACCTCAGCGCTTGTGGGTGGGAAAGCGAACAACCTGAACGGGCTGCGCGGCCGGTTGCCTGACTGGATTCGCCTGCCCGCGTCCATTGCCTTGCCGTTCGGCACCTTCGAGCGGGCGCTGGCCGACGAGAGCAACCACGACCTGCGCCGGGAGTATGAACGGCTGATCGCAACGGTGGCGAACAACCCGCCCGAGGTGCTGGCGCGGGTGCGGACACTCGTGCAAGAGATGAAGCCACCGGCGGCACTGCGCGAGGCGCTGGTACAGACCTGGCGGCGGGTGGGCCTGCGGGCGACCCCATGGGAGCAAATTTGGCCCGGAGTGCGCCGTGTCTGGGCGTCGAAGTGGAACGAGCGCGCCTACCTGTCGCGACGGGCGCGTGGCGTTCCCCACGAGAGCCTGCTGATGGCGGTGCTCATCCAGCAGGTGGTGCCGGCCGATTACGCCTATGTGATCCACACGGTAAACCCGCTGACGCGCAACCACGAGGAGATTTACGCCGAGGTGGTGCTGGGGCTTGGCGAAACGCTCGTGGGCAATTATCCCGGCCGGGCCCTGGGCTTTGTCTGCCGCAAGGACGATCTGAAATGGGATCTTATCTCCTATCCTGGGAAGAGCCTGGGGTTATACGGCAAGGGCGTGATCTTCCGTTCGGACTCGAACGGCGAGGATCTTGAGGGGTTCGCCGGCGCGGGGCTGTACGACAGCGTGCTCGCGGAGGAGCCCGAGCACCGGCTGCTCGACTATCGCGGTGAGCAACTGGTGTGGGATGGGGCTTTCCGCGATGGGCTGCTCCGGGCCGTGGCACGCATCGGGTTGGAGGTCGAGAAGGTGCTCGGCAGACCGCAGGACATTGAGGGCGCCGTGGCGGGCGGCGTGTTCCATGTCGTCCAGACGCGGCCCCAGGTGGGGTTGTAAGAGCCTGTAACCTTTTGTGGCGGCACGTTTGCAACGTGCCGCCACAAAAGGTTCGTGCCTCTAACGCGACCGGAGTGAGCAAACAGCTCACTCCGGTCGCTCACCGGCTCGCCGCTGCGTGCGAACCCTTACGGTTGGACCTTCGCTTCGAGATTCACGCTGACCGCGGCGCTCTGGTCCAGGTCGGTGTGAATAATCAGGTGTTTGTGCAGGTCGCCGGGCTGGCTCGGCTGGTAACGCAGGGTGAGGTAGTGAATCTGGGCCGGCTGCGGCGGCACCTCGGCGGTCACGCCGTCCCCGAGGCCATCCACGCGGATGATGCGAAACGGCCGCTGCCCGCGCACCTGCACCTTGTGAGTCGCCATCGCGCCCGGCTTGATCTTGCCCAGGTTGACCACGCTCGGCGACACCGTCAACGTCGCCTGGATATTGCCCTCGACGATAACGCTCAGGAACTGGCTGCTGCCCGGCTCATTCGTCTTGAGGATGAGTTCCTGATTGAGCGCCCCGGCTGGGGCGTCCGGCTTGAGACTCACCGCGAGGCGATAGCCAACGCGACCCGCCTGGCGATTGCGCGGCGGCTGGCGGTACAACTCCTCAACCTTCACTTCGTAGGGCGCCTGGGTGTTGCGCACAATCTCGGTGATGCGCCAGTCGAAGGCGCCGGCGTACTCGACATCGAGAGTCTGCGTCGGCGTCTGGCCCTGACGGACGACGCCGAAGTTGAACTGCCCGGGGTTGAGCACGACATCGGGGCGGGCGTTGGCGGTGATGTGCAGGGTGGCCGTCGAGACGAACTCGGGGCCGACCGTCACGAACACCTGGACCACCTTGGGCCCGGTAAAACGGCGGCCGTCCACAAGCAGGTGCATCTGGGCGATTTCGTTGGGCCGCAGCACTTTCGTGCTGGGCGTGGCCGTCAAACAGCCGCAGGTGGCGCGGACGCTGGTGATTTCCAGCGGCACGCTATAGATATTCTTCATGGGGAAGGTGTAGACGAGCTGGGCACCGCGGGCGACGGTCCCGAAGTCGTGAGAGTTCTTGCCCCCGAAGATCTTGTCGGCCCACGCGGTCTGCGCCGAGGCGGTGCCCGCGCCCAGGGCCAGGACCAGCAGGGCGAACAGCGTCTTCCTCATGCTTGGCTTCCTTTTCCGGTTTGGAGCCCCGGCGGGGCAATTCGTTCCCAGGGGATCAGGCGCCGACCACAGGGCGAGCCCGGCACCTCGGACGGGGATTCTAGCGTGAGCGTCCGAAATGGTGAAGACGGGATTTCACGGAGCCGGGCAACCTGCTGTTGGCGAACGGCCGGCGTCAGCCGGCTGGTAAGGCCAGCACCAGCCGGCGTCAGCCTGCTGTTGGCGAACGGCGAGCCGCGGAAAATGGGTAGAGAGAGGCACACGGGAGGATTGAGCATGGCAACCGATTTGACAGCGCTGCTGCGGACAGCGCTGATTGAGGAGCTTGAGGAGTTGAAGA
>DASPXY010000110.1:0-5223 GCA_035637055.1 Gemmataceae bacterium
CGTGATCATCCCCGCGGCGCTGAAGTGGGAAGTGCGCGACAAGCTCGATCAGGCCAATGTCACCGAGCGCGTGCTCTACCCCGGGCTGGACGGTCTCAGCCGTTGGCTCAGGAGGCAGTACACCCCGCCGCGGTCGAAGGCGGCCCACACGAAGTCGGTGGCGACCGGACGCGCTGGCAAGCCCTGAACGAGCGGCGGGGTTTATCCCCGCCGTCCCAACTCCAGACGGCGGGGATAAACCCCGCCGCTCGTGTAGCACTTTCCCTGTCGTGTCTTGCCATTTAGGGCAAGATCGGCAGCAACCTGCAGGGCGGCAAGTTGTGACGGCGATTGCTGTCCACAACCCTTTCCCAAATCCCTATGATGAAGAGTGAGGTTCGAGGCCATTCTTCGCAATCTCCTTCTCCATAAAGGAGCAAACACCCCATGCTTTCCTCCATGCGTTGGTTTATCCCGGTTGGGCTGCTGACGCTCGGCTCCCTCGTCGCCGTGGAGCCGGCGGCGGCGCAGCCGAAGACCACCAAGCCCGTGCCCCTGAACGGTGTCAAGGATCGCGCCGGCATGTTCAGCGAACAGGCGGTGACCCGTGCCCGCGACGAGATCGCCAGCATCAAGCGCGCGACGAAGAAGGATCTGGTCATCGGGACCTTCGTGCATCCCGACGACAAATACAAGGGCAAGAAGGTGGAGCAGTACGCGGAAACCTGGGCCCTGGAGAACTACAAGGACCACCTCGTTGACGGGGTGTATGTCCTGATCTGCAAGGAGCCGAAGATCCTCCGCGTGGCGCTCGGCAATGCCACGCGCGACCGCGGTCTCTTCACCGCAGACAACCGGCAGGGGCTGCGGGACCTCATGCTCGAGAAGTTCAAGGAGGCGGACCAGATTCTTGAGGCCAAAGGCCCGGACGCCGAGAAGAAGGCCCAGGCGCTGCACGACGAGGCGCTGCTGGAGGGTGTGGCCTACGTTCGCAAACACATGGTCGCGGCGGGTGGCAATGTCGCGGCGGGGCCGACGAACCCCCGGGAGAACAAGCCGTGGGCGGCTGCGCCGCAGCGGGAGAGCTTCTGGTCCACCCCGCTGGGCTGGGTCGTCATCGGTCTCGGCATCCTGCTCGTGCTGTGGCTCATCATCGGCATCTTCCGCGCTCTGGCTGGCGCGGGTCGTGGGGCCCCCGGTTACGGCGGCGGGGGCGGGGGTGGCTTCATGTCGGGACTGCTTGGTGGTCTGTTCGGCGCCATGGCCGGCATGTGGCTGTACAACAATCTCTTCGGCGGCGGCATGTCGAGCGCCAGCGCCGCGGATCCCGGTGCGGGCGGCGATTACGGCGGAGCGGACGCGGGCGGCGACGCGACCACCAGTGGCGGCGACTACGGCGCTGACGGCGGTGGCGCTGACGCGGGTGGCGCTGACGCCGGTGGCGGTGATTGGGGCGGTGGTGGGGGCGGCGACTGGGGCGGCGGTGGCGGTGGTGACTGGGGTGGTGGCGGTGGTGGTGGCGACTGGTAACCCACACCCGTTGCGCGTTGCCCAGGGAGGAGCGCCGGCCCCTGCCTGAATAACCGAGCGGCCCTACCGGCGCGGCCGCAGGACCATTCCGAGGGCCTCACCGTGGTGATGTACATCCTGATCGGCCTGGCGGTACTCCTCGTGCTGTGGCTGATCATCGGCATTATCCGCGCGTTGTCCGGCGGCGGCCGCCGGGATGCGCCGGGTTACGGCGGCGGGGGCGGCGGCGGGGGCGGGGGCGGCGGCTTCTTCTCCTCGCTGCTGGGCGGCATGTTCGGTGCCGCGGCGGGCATGTGGCTCTATCACAACATGTTCGGCGGCGAGACCCCGTCGGCGGGCGCGGGCTACGGCGGCGGCCACCACGGCGGCGACTACGGCGCCGATGCTTCGCCGAGGGACAGCGGCGCCAGCGCTGCCGACGGCGATTACGGCAAGGACGCGAAGGGTGGCGGCGACTGGGGTAGCGATAAGGACGCCGCCGACGCCGGCGGTGTTGCCGATGCCGCCGACGCCGACGCCGGTGGCGGAGGCGGAGGCGATTGGGGTGGTGGCGGTGACGCCGGGGGCGGAGGCGACTGGGGCGGCGGTGGCGACGCCGGTGGCGGGGGAGACGCCGGGGGCGGCGGCGACTGGGGCGGCGGTGGCGACGCTGGCGGCGGTGGCGGTGATTGGTAACCCACCCCACAGCCGGGGCTGATCATGGGAAGCGACGACTGCTTTTTCTGTGACAAGCTATCCACGCTGCGCGAACTGCCGGACGAGGATATCGTCTGGCAGTTCGCGCATTCGGTGGCCTTCCGCACCACTTCGTCCTACCATACCCGGAATCGGGGGAACAGGCCGCGCAGTGCCAAACCTTTTCCACGGTGAACAACCGTGGCCGAATTGAAGACCCAGTAATTCGTAGTTCACTTTCTGGGGGCGAAACGATTTTCCACGGTCGCCGGACCGTGGCCGCATTGAGGTGAAGGCCGGCAGGACGCAGGCGCACCAACGAGTTCAGCCTACCATGACTTCTTCCCTCCGCATTGGCACGCGCGGCAGTCCTCTGGCCCTGTGGCAGGCCCATCACGTCGCCGCGCTCCTGCGTGCGGTCGCTCCCGAGCGCGTCGTCGAGTTCGTGCAAATTCAAACGGCAGGCGATCAGATCCGCGACGTGCCCCTGGCGCAACTCGGCGGCCAAGGGGCGTTCACCAAGGAAATCCAGCGGGCGCTGCAGACGGAGGCAGTTGACGTCGCGGTTCACAGCCTGAAGGATCTCCCCACCTTCGCGGTGGCCGGGCTGATCCTGGCTGCGGTGCCGGAGCGCGGCTCGATCGGCGACGCCTTCGTTTCGCGCCGCCATCGCTCGTTCGCGGAGTTGCCGCCTGGAGCGGTGGTCGCAACGAGCAGTTTACGCCGGCGTGCCCAGGCCCTTTATCGCCGGCCGGATCTGCATCTCGTCGATATTCGCGGCAATGTGGAGACGCGGTTACGTAAACTGGAGGAGCAGGGACTCGATGGGCTGATCCTGGCACAGGCGGGGCTGGAGCGGCTCGGGTTAGGTGGCGCCATTACCGAGATTCTCGATCCGTCGTGGATGTTACCTGCCGTCGGGCAAGGGGCTCTCGGGCTGGAATGCCGGGAGGCCGACACGATGACGCGCGCGTTGCTGTCCCGGATCGACCACGCGCCGACGCGGGCGGCAGTCCTGGCGGAGCGGGCGCTGCTGCGTGGTCTCGGCGGTGGCTGTCAGG
Organism: Gemmataceae bacterium; assembly: GCA_035637055.1. GTDB lineage: Bacteria > Planctomycetota > Planctomycetia > Gemmatales > Gemmataceae > DASPXY01. Next base: position 3,246 of record DASPXY010000110.1, read on the forward strand.
TGCCGGTCGGGGCGGTCACGACCCTGAGCGGCGGCCGCCTGGCGCTGCGCGGCGTGGTGATTTCGCCGAACGGTCAGCAGCGCGTCGAGGGACGGATCGAGGGGTCGCCCGCAGGCGCTGAGGAACTCGGACAGCGCCTGGCCGAAGGGTTGTTGACGCGTGGGGCCCTGGAGATCCTCGGGATATAGTTCCCAATCAAGAGAGTATTTGTTCGTAGTTCCGCCTTCAGGCGGTTGAGCGACAACCGCCTGAAGGCGGAACTACGAACCAAGACACCGCCTGGGAGAACACGACCATGTTGCTCGCGGAACCTGGCAAGGCGGGGATCATCAAGGGCGAGCACGAGGCGCTCGACGTTACTTGCGTCAACACCATCCGCACCCTGTCGATGGACGCGGTGCAGGCGGCCAATTCCGGGCATCCCGGAGCGCCAATGGCGCTGGCCCCGGTCGCGTACTGTCTTTGGCAGGACTTCCTCCGCTTCGATCCGCAGGATCCCGTGTGGCCCAATCGCGACCGCTTCGTGCTCTCGAACGGCCACGCCTCGATGCTGCTCTATTCGCTGCTGCACTTGACCGGCGTCAAGGCGGTGAGCAAGGACTACGAGGCGCTCGGCGAACCGTCGGTGCCGCTGGAGGCGATCCAGCAGTTCCGCCAGCTCGACAGCAAATGCCCCGGCCATCCGGAATATCGCTGGACCAGCGGCGTCGAGACGACCACCGGCCCGCTCGGTCAGGGCATCGCCAACAGCGTCGGCATGGCTCTGGCTGGCCGCTGGATGGCCGCGCATTTCAACCGGCCCGGCTTTGAGGATCTCATCGACTTCCGCATCTACGCCCTGTGCGGCGATGGCTGCCTGATGGAGGGCATCTCGCACGAGGCCGCCTCGCTCGCCGGGCACCTCAAGTTGTCGAACCTCTGCTGGGTCTACGACAACAACCGCATCACGATCGAGGGCAATACCGCCCTGTCCTGCAGCGACGATCCAGCGACGCGCTTTCTGGCTTATGGTTGGAACGTCCTGCGCGTCGGCGACGCCAACGATCTCGCGATGCTGCGGCGTGCGTTCCGGACCGCGCTCGCGACGCGGGATCGGCCGACGCTGATCATCGTGGACAGCCACATCGCCTGGGGTGCGCCGAACAAGCAGGACACCAGCGCCGCCCACGGCGAACCGCTCGGCGAGGACGAGATTCGTCTCGCCAAGCGCAACTACGGCTGGCCGGAAGACAAAAAATTCTACATTCCCGATGGTGTTTATGACCATTTCCGCCAGGGCATCGGCCGGCGCGGCAAGGAACTGCGCGACGCCTGGTTTGCGCGTATCCAGGAGTACAAGGCGAAACACCTGGACCTTGCCGATCAGCTTTATCGGATGCAGCATCGACAATTGCCCGAGGGCTGGGACAAGGATCTGTCCACGTTCGCGACGGACGCGAAGGGCCTGGCCACGCGCGACTCGTCGGGCAAGGTGCTCAATGTGCTCGGCAAGAATGTGCCGTGGCTGCTGGGCGGGTCGGCGGACCTGACGCCGTCAACGAAGACACGCCTAACCTTCGAGGGGGCCGGCGACTTCGAGGCGGATAACTCCGGCGGGCGGAACCTGCACTTCGGCATCCGCGAGCACGCGATGGGCGCGGTCCTCAACGGCATGAGTCTGATCAAGGTGCGGCCTTACGGCTCGGGCTTTTTGATCTTCAGCGACTACGGGCGCGGCGCCATCCGCCTCGGCGCCATCATGGAACTGCCGGTCATTCACATCTTCACGCACGACTCGATCGGCGTCGGCGAGGACGGGCCGACGCACCAGCCCGTCGAGCACCTGGCGTCGCTGCGGGCCATGCCCGGTCTGCTGGTCATCCGTCCGTGCGACGCGAACGAGGTGGCCGAGGCGTGGCGTGTGATCATGAAGTTGCACCACGAGCCGGCGGTGCTGATCCTCACACGGCAGGCGGTACCGACGCTCGACCGCACGAAG
>DASPXY010000111.1:0-2945 GCA_035637055.1 Gemmataceae bacterium
GAGAGTTCATGAAACTCGCCAGTGCCACGGCGGCAGTCGTGGGCACGGCATGGGCTGCGACACCGGCGGCCGCCCAGATGAGCGGGCAGTTCAAGTCTATCAAGGCGTTGGCATTTGATGCCTACGGCACACTGTTCGACGTCTTCTCAGTTACGGCGTTGTGCGAGCAGTTGTTCCCTGGCAAGGGCAACCAGCTGGCGCAAATCTGGCGGTTCAAGCAGTTGCAATACAGCCTAATGCGCAGCCTCATGGGCCGCCATCGCGACTTCTGGGGCCTGACCGAGGACGGGTTGGTCTGGGCGAGCAAGAATCTCCAGCTCGACCTGACGGCCGACAAGAAGAAACAGCTGATGGACGCTTATTTGAGCCTCGCGGCCTTCCCGGACGTGAAGCCGGGTCTCGATGCACTGAAGAAGCAGGGGGTCAAGCTTGCGATCCTGTCCAACGGTGAGCCCAGAATGCTCGAGGCGGCCGCAAAAAGCGCAGGCATCCGCGATCTGCTCGACGAAATCATCAGCGTCGAGGAGGTGAAGATCTTCAAGGTCAGCCCGCGCGTCTACAACCTCGCGCCCGAGCGCATGAAGGTAAGCAACCCCGAGCTCGGCTTCGTCTCGGCGAATAACTGGGACGCTGTCGCCGCCGCGTCGGCCGGACTGCGGACATTTTGGATTCAGCGCAGTACTGTCGAGGTTCCCGAGGAATTGGGATTCCAGGTTGATACAATCGTCAAGGCGATCACCGAACTCGCGCCGCTGCTGCGCGGCTAAGCACTGGTAGCCCATCGCTCAAGAGGACTATAGGGCCTGTACCCAACGAGCGGTTCTGGAAATCGGCCGTGCTAACGGAGAGTGCCGAATGTCCGGGTTTGGCACAAATGCGAAGTGCCGAAATGTCCGCGATGTGGTCCCTGTCAGGGGAAAAGCGGACGTAGCGCGGACATCCCATTTAGGTAGCGATTGACCCGAAGCGGTCGTTGATCATGCCGACGAACGGCGGCGTCCCCAGTTTCGGCGGAGTTGGGTGCGCTGGTCGAAATAGCGCATTGATCAGTCCGGCGAATGTCATTTTGGCATTCACCGGGCATCCTGCCGTATCGTGTCTCGCGCAATCTGCGCTCTGGGGCTCAATCCCAGGGCTCGTGCTTGACCGGCGGCGGCAGCCAGATCCGCTCGTAGACCCTTTGGAGGTCCTGTTCCTTGGCGACTTCCTGCTGAGGAGAAACCTTTGCGTACTTCGCCTCGGTGGGACCGGAAAAGTTGTGCCGATTGATCCTCGGTGCGGAGATCAGACGGGTTACCGAGCCGCCACATCTCGGGCAGCTCTTGAGGGGCGGGTCATTCATCCCGTGCTGCACCTCGTAGACGACCAGGCAGGGCGTGCATTCGTACTGGTAAACCGGCATAGCCTCCTCCTCGACGCCAGGGGAACCCGGTGGCCGGCAACGGCGGCCGGCCCAAACTCAGCAAAGGCGTTGCGCCCGTTCCGATCATGTTGCGTCGGAACGGGCGCTCGGGGCGATCCGGTCGGACCGCACTACGGCGTCTTGAGATTCCAGATGCGCGCCGCGTTCAGGCCAAAAACCTTCGCCTTGATTTCGGGTGTCAGCTTCGGATAGCCGTACCCTTCGACGAGCTGGTCAGGGATCTGGAACTTCCGGAAGGCCTCGATCTGCCACTGTGGGTTCCCCCACAAGGCCGAGTCGGTCCCCCACATCACGTAGTCCTCGCCGAGATCGCGAAGCAGCGTGCCGAGCACGTGGGCGCACTCGAGCGGTCGGTTCGTCACCGTCGCCGCGAACGTCGAGCCGATCTCGCAGTACAGGTTGTCGCGATGGGGCTTGAATCCCTTCTTGCCCAATGCCGCCAGCTCCTGATGGTAGGGCCACGCCGAGTGGTAGGCGATGAAGTTCAAGTCTCTGAAATCGTCCGCGGCCGCGTCGAGATCCTCCGGATGAGCGTACCGGGCCATGAACTGGCCGAAGGGGATGCCCTTGTGGCAGCCAATGTTCTTGACGCCAAGCTTCCGGCACTTCTCCCAGATGGGGTACGCTTTCTTCTGATCGTCGAACCACCAGCCGCGGGCCGGGGTCGAGTCGAACGTGTAGAGCTTCAGCCCCGAGATCTTGTAATTCTCCACGAACATCTGGAGCCGATCCAGCGTCTCTTCGAGGCCCTGGTTGGGGGTCAAGCCACCGCCCAGCATAACGGTGCGGTCTGGCCAGCGCTGTTTGACCTCCGCCTGCTCCTCGATAGGGATCATGTCCTTGCCGCCGTAGTCCTCGCGGAAACCGAATGGATTGAAGATCGCGACGCTCGTGTCGCTCTCCTCGAGAATCAACTTCCCGAAGTTCTCGACCGTCATGTCCTTGGTGCCGTTCGGCAGCCCCATGCTCTTGCCAAGGTCGTCGAGGAGATTGACAAACCACATCCCCCTCTCGGTGGTGTTCACGCCGGGGATGTAGCCATCTTTCCGCCAGCAGATGTGGGTGTGGGCGTCGACGATGAAGTCCGCCCCCGGCTTCCGGGTGATCATGATCTCTTTGGCCGCGGTCGGTTCAGCCGCTGCAGCTTCCGTAACGTCGAAGAACCGCGAGCCGGTAATCTTGTTCACGGCCAGCATGCAAGCAGCCAACCCGGATGCCGTTTGGAAGAAATGCCGCCGCGATAGTCGATTCTTCGCGGCATACACGTCCGCAAACTCGCGGATCCGCTCCCCCATGTTGCCAGCGAGGAAGAGCGACGTCCCCTGCTCCTCAGGGGTCATCGGGCCGTTGGTGGTTCGCTTATAATCTTTGAAGTACTCGAAGACATTGAACTCCATCACCCTTCCTCCCTCTGTTAGGGTTATGGGGGCGGCAGTGCGACGCGCGCACCCCCTTTCCTTGAGAATGATGTCAGTCAGCGCCGCTATTTGTTGGATTCCCTGTTCTGCGCGCAGTCACAGGG
>DASPXY010000112.1:0-3072 GCA_035637055.1 Gemmataceae bacterium
GGTGATCAGTCTGTGGATGTTGCAAAAGGAGGCGAAACCGGCGGTCAAGGCGCTGGCGAAGTTGCTGGACGACCCGAACGACCATCTGCGGCGGACGGTGGCGTCGGCGCTGGCAGCCCTGGGCCACGAGGCGGAGGAGGCCGTGCCGGCGCTGGAGGCGGCCCTTACCCATGAGGACGAGGTGTTGCGCGTGCGCGCCGCCGGCGCCCTGGGTGAGATCGGCGACCGGGCGAAGGCGGCGGCGAAGGCGCTGAACAAGGCGATGGAACCGAGCAACAAGATGCCCCTGCGCGTGCAGGCGGCCCAGGCCCTGTGGGCCATTCAGGGGCAGACTCAGGATGTCGTGCGCGTGTTGAGTGAAGGTGTCAAGGACAAGGATCTCGAACGGGATTCGCGGCTGTCGGCTGCGGTCACCCTGGGCAAGATCGCCGAGAAGAACACCGCCGCGGACCTGTTAGCCGCCCACGCGGTCCCGGTGCTGCGGGAGGGGCTCGCGGATGCCGACGACTCGGTGCGCGCCATCGCGGCGGAGACCCTTGGCGGCCTGGGCGCCCTGGCGCGGCCGGCGCTGCACGGGTTGATCCAGTTGTTGGAGAACCGGGAGGCGGAGATCCGAGCCGTTGCCGCCGAGGCGCTGGGCAAGATCGCCGAGGCGGAGGCGAAGGGAACCAAGGGCATTCGAGCCAGGATCGCCTACCCGACGCTCCTGTTTCTCAGCAAGACCGAGCCGAACCCAGTCACTCGCCAGGTGGTGAGCCAGGCGCTCACGAAGGTCGGCCGGCCAGGGACAGGCGACGTGGACACGCTGCTGGACGTGGTCGAGGGCAAGGACGTTGACAAGGACAGCGGCCTGTCCTTCCGCACGGTCGCGGCGCAGGCGCTCGGCATGACCGGCCTGGCCGGCAAGGAGGTGAAAGGCCACCTCAAACGCATTACCAAATCGCTGCAGGATCCCGAACCGGCCATCCGGACCCTGATCGCGTACGCCATGAGCGATTTCGGCGACGACGGCCGCGACGCCATTCCGGATTTGCGCGAGCGGTATCAGAAGGACGAGGACGCCGGCGTACGGACCGCGGTGATCTATGCCCTTGGCGAGATCGGCCAGTACGTCCGCGATCCGGCCATCCGCGCTCAGGTGGAAGCCACTCTGACCCCGGCGCTGCAGGATCCCGACAAGAATGTCCAGCAGACAGCAAAGGAGGCGCTGAAAAAAGTGCGCGGAAAGTGACGGCCGTAGCGCGCAACACAAGCAGGCATTGCCCACAAAATGGGCAATGCCTGCGGGCCACTTTGCCTCTCGCGCTCTCCTGGCCCGCGGCCGCCACGGCAAGAGTTTGCGGTGCAAGCGCAGGATCCGCTTTCGCTTGCGCTGCGAATTCGTGCCTTATTCTCTCATCGTCACTCGACGCAAATTCTGCCCATTTGGCCGATTGGCATCGGTCTTGCTTAGAATCTTGCCAGGCGTGCTTCTCCATCACGCCGACGGACAGGACCGCGCTGCCACTCTCCCACCCCGGCGGCGTCGTCGGCCTTCTCTCCAGCCGACCGAGGAACCAGCCATTTGCTCCTGAGCGGATAGAAACGATCTCCTGAGGGGGGCATCGTTTACCAACTGTTCACGGGGCTCTTGCTCATTCCTCATGCGACCAGGTTATCCTGAGCGCGAGCGTTGACTGGACTTCCCGCCCTTACCCGCCTCCCCTTCGGCCGGTCGCTCCGGATGGCCTGCCGAACGCGCCTCAAGCCCGTACTCGAACCAGAGGAGATCCTGCGATGTATTTTCTGGCCCGCTTGACCCTGATCGCCTCGATCTTTGGCCTGCTCGTCACCGGTCTCTGCCATACGCGGCCTGCCTGGCTGGCCGACCTGGGTCTCGACATCTGGACCTACCCGGAACTTCTGGAGCAAGTCGAGCAACAACAGGAGAGAGGCCGGCATCTGACGGCGGCGCTGGCGTTGACGCAGGAGCGGATGCGGCTCAAGGAGGAAGCGACCAAGGCACTGATCGAGGGCCGGCAGAGTCTGTGGGAGGTGGCTTCGCTGTTCCGCAGTTTCTCGGACCACATCCCCGCGTTCGCGGACTACCTGCGGTCCAGCTGGCCGGAGCAGTCCGAGAGTGAGAGGTTATGCCGCTACGCAATTCGCTGCGTCCAGTGGGCACTCGCGGACGAACCGGAGAGGGCATCTGGAGTTCTCGCGCGCCTGGAAAGGGAACTGGACGCCAAACTCCGGCAGTGACGTTGACTGACCCCGAAAGGCTCAAGATCGCCCAGATCCTCTCTCGATACCCTCCGGCCACGTATCGCGCGGCTCGTAGCCCGGCAACCGCCTGGCCGGCTCGCGGTCGATAAGCTGCTTCCGCACCGGCTTGCTGGCGGCGAAGACGACGGCGAAGCGGAGGTCCGCGGGTGCCTGCACGGCACAGGCGAAGAAGCGGCCGGCGTCCGCGGGGCTGAAATAGACGTCGGGCGCCCAGTCCAGGGACTTCATTTCCTGCACCTGCTCCGGCGTGCGCGGGCACCAGCCCAGACGGGCGACGATGACGCTCATGCCGTGGGCGTCGGCGTAGGCTCGACCGGCCGCCTCCAGGAACACCTTCGCCGCCGCGTACCAGTACCGCGGGCTGATGGGATCCTCGACCCGCACCGGCCAGGGGCCGGTCGAACGCTGTCCCCAATTGACCTGCCCGCTGCTCGCCAGGATCATCCGCTTGACACCCGCCAGGCGCGCCGCCTCCAGGGTGTGGTAGACGCCGACGATGTTGTTCGGCAGCAATTGCGTCAGAAAATCGTCGTCATCAGGCGTCGCCGCCAGGTGGATGAGGGTGCCTGCCCCCTGTGCGGCGCGCAAGAGAGTTTGCCCATCGGTAATATCGCCGACGATGCTCTCGTCCGCGCCCGGCGTGGGAACGCGATCGAAGCCGCGCACCGGCAGGCCGCGCGCCTTGAGTTCCGCGACGACCGCTCGCCCGACACGGCCTGCGGAGCCGGTTACCAGCACTGTCTCCAAGGTAGACATGAAAACTCCCTTGAACTGTCTCGTTCCGCCCTTCTTGTGCGGATCGTTGTA
>DASPXY010000113.1:0-4668 GCA_035637055.1 Gemmataceae bacterium
CTCCGAACGCCCGCTGCAGCCCCTCCCCGGGCGGCAGTGGCCCCGACCCAGCGGCCGGTAACGGCTCGATGGTCACCCCGACCTGCTGGCCGTCCGGCAGACCGGGGGCTTGCTCCAACTCGATCGTCTTGCCGTGGACCACGCCACGCACGGTTGTCTTCATGGGTTACGTCCTTTCCTTTGCGTTACACGCCGGGCGGCTCGCCTGGCATCCGCGGCGGTGCCGTCCGCCACAGCAGCGCGACTTCCGCCGCCGTCAGCCCGTAGGCCGCGTTCACCAACTCGGCGACGCGCCGCTCCAGTTGCCGAGCCTCCGCCGCGAGCGCTTGCAGGGGCCTGACGCTCCGGGCGTGTTCGTCCTTCAGCGCTTTCACCTGCGCGGCACTCAACGGCTTCTTCTTCCCGCGGGCCTTTTTCACTTCGGCCGCCAGTGTGTCCGCGTCGGGACTATTGCGCCATTGAAGATCACGTAATGAGTCCTGATCCCGTTCTCGCCCCCTTTCTCGCCCGGTTCCTGACACCTTTCTTGATCCGGCCGTCAATCAGTCCTCAAAGAGGGATCGCTGCTCATACTCCAGCCCGGCCGGTGCCACAGTTTCTCCCCGGGCCACGCCCAGCACCGTCGCCAGTCCCTCCTCCAGGCTTCCTCCGCTGGGGAGAGGACGGCCCTTGTCCTGAAGGAAATGACGGTTCCCCTCGGCGGAAAGGGGCGGAGCCGGGTAGTCCACGACAAACAGCGGCCGTCCTTCCGCCAGTGCCTGCTTGCCCGCGGCAAAGGTGCCGCCCTCCAGCCCGGACTCCACCACGACCACCGCGTCGGAGAGGCCCAGAATCGTGCCGTTGCGTTGCATGGCATTGCCCACCGACCAGGACACGCGGGGGGCGAACTCCGAGAGGATCAGGTGGCGCCCGGCCTCCAGCAACTCGGCAACCTCGGGCTTGGGCGCGAACCGAAGGATACCTTCCGCGAGTACCAGGGTCGTGCCACCCCCTGCTGCCAGGGCAGCGCGGTGCGCCTCCAGGTCGATACCATTGGCGTAACCGCTCACCACGTTCATGCCTGCCTCCGCGAGGCGTGCGGCAAACGCCCCGGTCCAGGTCAGACCCTGCGCCGAAGCCTTCCGCGAACCGCAGAACGCCACCGCCGGCCGGTCGAGCAGGCCCCGCTCGCCGCGCCCGAAGAGGACCGCCGGGGCCGCCTCGCCTCCGTACCGGCTGAGCCGTTCGGGGTAACCTGGCGACCCCTTGATCAGCAAGAAGACGTCCTGTCCCTCCAGGTTCTCACCGCATTGCTCCGCTTGCTCGCGGGTTGCGGCAACCGCTTGCGCCAGGGCAGGCTTCAGGCCGAACTGCTGCCACCACTCCGGCCGTGCCACGCCCGCGCCGCCGACCTCTTCCCCCCGCGCGGCGGCGCTCTGCAGCACGCGGTCCAGAGTGCGCTGGCCGATGCCGCGCGTGAGCAGCAACTGCAAGATAGCCGTCTCATGCGAGTTCATCGACGCTCTCCTCGGACAGGTCGTGCGCGGTCTTGGTGACCGTCAGCCCCAACACCAACCGCGCGCCCGCCTGCCGCAACACACGGCCAACCTCGTTGATGGAGAAGCCGCTCTGGTAGACGTCATCGACGACGATCATCGCTTTCCCCCGTACCGCATTCGGGTCAACCGCGAAGGCATCTTTCAGATTATCGACCTTCTCCTGGACGGTCTGGCATTCCTTCATCGGCCGGGTCGGGCGTGTCTTGTGGAGCATGGCGGTGGCGTTCCCCAGCCCAGTCCTCCGGGCGATCTCTTCCGCAAGCAAGGCCGGCAGGTCGAAGTCCTTCTCCGCGTTTGACGGCGGCACGGCCGCGAGCAGTTCGGCACCCCGGTAGGTGGGGTGGCGCTGCACGAAAGCCGCGAGCAGTGCGGCCAGTTCAGCGGCTCTCCCGCGGTCGCCGCGGCTCCCGGCGCGATTGTAGGGCTTCGCCTCGCGGACCAGCTGACCGACTCGCGTCCGCTCGTAGCCCCCGGCAGGCGACGTCTGCGTGTGAAAGGCCAGGGCAAAACTTTCGTCCAGATCATCGCCAATGCAGACCACTTCCTGGAACAGCGCGCACAAGGCGTTCAGAGCGGCCTCGTCCTCCGCCGACGCTTGCTTGATGTACGTCCCCCAACTGAACTGTCCAAACCGATCCGGAAACGTCGAACTGAAATAGAGGCCGGGGAACGCGCGTGTGAAGATGGCCTTGAACCGGGTTGCCCCCGCGATGAGAAGAAGCAAATCCCCGCTTGTCGTGTTACGTGCGCAACGATACGCGCCAAGTTGGTAACGCTCCATCCCGCTGCTCCTTGTGGCGACGAGTCTCGCTGGTGGCGGTGTGGCCCTGCTCGATTGGTGATCGGCCGCCCTTTCCCCACCATTCTCCTGTACCGAATGCTGCTCCGCCGTGCCAGGGCAGTTGGCGTTCGGCGCGGAAAGGGGGCGCATCTCAAATCATACGAATCCGCAGATTCGTATGATTTGAGATGCGCCCCCTTTCCGCGTCTGTCCTCTTGCGGCCGCTGGTCAGATCGCGACAGCCACCATCTGCAGGAATCATGAAACCGCGCTGCCGGGGACTGTGACGGTACAGATGCCGGGCCGGTTCAATTCAGCTTCCGTGGGCGGCCCCTCGACCTCTTCGGCGTCGGCTGTTCCTTCTGCTCGGCGGCCTTCGGCGGTTTGCCCCTGCCGGTCTGCGGCCGTAGGGCCGGCGCTTCGAGGAACGCAGTGCAGTCAACGCCGAGGGCCTCGGCCAGGGCCACTGCCTACGCGGCCTCGCCCCGGCGCATCCGGGTGAGGCAGGAGCAGGAAGAAGCGGTTCACAACGCAACTTGGGATGGTGAGGGGAATGCACTTCCTGGCTGCCTCGTCTGGGGTTAGTTCCAGGCCATCGTAAGGTCCGCCGTAGAAACTCGTCTTGCTCATCGTGGGCGCTCCGAGTGGTGGGGTAAGATCGTGTCGGTGAATCGTACTCCGGCACGGTCGGCGCTGGCAGGTCAGCAGAGGAAGGCCGCGGCACCAGCCCTCGGAGTTCGCCCCTACGGCTCAACCCTGCCGTTGCCGTCAACGGCCATGCTGACGTTGTCACTTTGCCGACGGTCGAGGTATGCTTCAGGGGCTTCCCTGAACTTTGATGCCCTGTTGGTGTCATGGAGAAGGTAACACCGAAAACCGAACCGCGGAAGGGGAAAGTGTCATCAAGGGTTTTGTGCGGAGGGACAAGCAGACTCCGGAGGGTAGCCTCCTGGTCCGCTGTCAGGGTCGTGATCTTGAGGATCTCCCGAGCGTAACCGACCGGCAGGAGGAGATTTACCCAAGCCCTGGGCTTCCATACAATTCCTTGGCTCGCAAGTTGTGAGGGCAGACCTGTCGTCCTTTTCAACCCCAGGAGCCGTGATGGCCCCTCTTCCCCAAACCTATGAAGCTCTCCTCCAGGCGGGGGCCAAACGCTTGCGCGGTCATCAACGGCGTCTGTTCCTGGCCGAAGTCACTTTGCAACTCTGCGCGGGCAACGCCCGCCAAGCCGAACGTCGCTTCGGCTGGGGCCGTGCGACGATCACCCAAGGGTTGCATGAGCTGCAGCAAGGCATTCGTTGCCTGGAGAACTTTGCCGCCCGCGGGCGACCCCGCTGGGAAGAGCGGCACCCGCAGTTGGCCGCGGACATCCGTGCCCTCGTTGAACCACGCACCCAGGCCGATCCCGAACTCCAGTCAGCACGCCGTTACACTAACCTCACGGCGGCCGAGGTCCGCGAAGCTCTCCACACCGAGAAAGGGTATGCTTACGAGGCACTCCCCAAGGAACGTACTCTGCGCGACATTCTCAACCGCATGAACTACCGGCTCCAGCGCATCCAGAAGGGCAAGCCCCTGAAGAAGACCAAGGACACAGACGCCATCTTCGCCAACGTCCAGGCCGTGCGGCAGGAAGCCCAGGATGACCCCGAAACGCTGGAAATCTCCATTGACACCAAGGCGAAGTTGCCCGTCGGGGAGTATGTCCGCGGGGGGAAAAAGCCGGACCAACCGGGAAGGAAAGGTTGAGCAGGGTTGGGACCACGACCCACCCGCCAAGGAGAAGTTGGTGCCATTCGGTGTCTTGGTATTGTTGACCGGTGCGTTGACTTTGGTCTTTGGCTCTGGGGAGAGCAGTGATTTCTGGGTGGATGCGTTGCAGACGTGGTGGCGCAGGGTGCGGGCGCAATGGCGTGGGATCAAGCGGTTGGTGATCTACTTGGACAACGGCCCGGAGAATTCGGGGCGGCGGACGCAGTTCCTCAAGCGGTTGGTACAGTTCGCGGACTGGTCGGGGCTGGTGCTCCGATTGGTGTACTACCCACCGTACCACAGCAAGTAGAACCCGAGCGAGCGGTGTTGGTCGGCGTTGGAGCAGAAGTGGAATGGGGTGTTGCTGAACTGTTGGGAGGTGATTCGGGCGTGTGCCTTACGGATGACCTGGTATGGCATGCATCCGGTAGTGGAGCGCCTGTTGGGGACGTACGCCAAGAAGGTGAGCGTGCCGGCGGCCGAGATGAAGAGCATCAACGCCCGCTTGGAACGGTCGGCCACCTTACCGAAGTACGATGTTACCATCAGGCCAAAGCAACCCAGAGGCAGGTAAATCAATTCCTGCCGATCGCCTTA
>DASPXY010000114.1:0-3740 GCA_035637055.1 Gemmataceae bacterium
TGGACCGCGAGATTACCCGGGCGCTGGAAGTGCTCGCTCGCACCCACGACAACGGGAAAAAGACCGTCACCCTGAACTTCGAGGGCACGGGCAAGCGGCGGGTGCGCGTCGGCTACGTCATCGAAAGCCCGATCTGGAAGACCAGCTATCGGCTGACCCTCGACAAGAACGGCAAGCCGTCGCTGCAGGGCTGGGCCGTCGTCGATAATCCGACCGACGAGGATTGGAGCAACGTCCGCCTGGCTCTCGTTTCGGGCCGCCCGATCTCGTTCGTGATGGATCTGTACACGCCCATCTATGTGCCGCGTCCGAAGGTCGAGTTGGAACTTTTCGCCGGTCTGCGGCCGCCGACCCACGATGGCCCGATGGACTGGATGGCCGTCCAGCGCGAAGAGCTGAAGAAGGTGAAATCCTCGGGAACCGCCGGGCCGGCAGGCGGGAAGGACCGCCAGCTGCCGGTCAAGGCGGAGGTGATCGGCGAGTTCTTCCAGTACGTGCTGGAACACCCCGTCAGCCTGCCGAGGCAGAAATCTGCCCTGTTCCCGATCCTGGACAGGCAAATTGAGGGCACCCCGGTGAGTATCTACAACGAGGGCACGCTGGCGAAGCACGCCTTGCTCGGGCTACGGTTCAAGAACACGACCGGCCTGTACCTGATGCAAGGCCCGGTCACGGTCTTCGCGGACGGCACTTACGCCGGCGACGCCCGCCTCCCGAACCTGCAGCCGGGCGAGGAACGCCTGATCAGCTGCGCGATCGACCTGGGCATGGAGATCGAACCGCAGGTCACGAGCCCGTCGGATCGATTGGATACAATCCGGATCGACAAGGGCATCCTCTATGCCAGCACCAAGGTGCAGGAGGGCAAAACCTACGTCGTCCGGAATCGTTCGCCGCACGATCGCATTCTGGTCATCGAACATCCGTTCCGTGCGCAATTTACGCTGGTCAACGCGGCCACCGGGGCTGACCGAGCGGAACTCGTCGAGGTCAAGCCCTCCGAACGGACGCGGGACTTCTACCGCTTCGTGGTGAAGGTGCCGGCCGGCCAAACAACCTTCCTCAGCGTTGCCGAGGAACGCACGCTCGTCCAACAGGTGATCCTCACCGATGCCGACGATCAGACTGTGCTGCGTTACCTTTCCAGCGCGACAGCTGGCAAGGCGTTGCGGGATGCTCTGACGAAGGCCAGAGACCTCAAGGGCAAACTGGCGGCGACGCAGCGAGCGATTGCTCAGAAAGAGCGGCAGCTCAAGGTGATCGTGGACGATCAGGCGCGGCTGCGGGCCAACATGGAGCGGGTGCCGAAGGACTCCGATGCGTACAAGCGCTACCTGACCAAGTTCGATCGGCAGGAGACCGCGATCGAGGAACTGCAGGAGGCGATCCGCACCTTGCAGGCGACGGCTCAGGTCCAGCGCGAGGCGTATGAGGAGTTCCTCGCGAACCTCAAGGTTGAGTGAGAGCGATCACCCTCCCGGTCGAGCCACGAACAAAATGGCGAGCCGGTGAGCGACCGGAGTGAGTTGGAGACTCACTCCGGTCGCTCACGCTCCCAGTTCGCCATGCCATTACGCCTCGCGGTTGATGGTGTCGATCAGTAGGCGCAGGCGGCCCAGGCTGCGGCGGTCGAAGCGAAAACGCAACCGTGGCAGGTCGGCGACGTGGGTATCTCCCACTTCGGCCGCGAGCGCCTGCGACTGCTCGAACGTCCCCGCGACGAGGATGTCCGCGAAGTCCACGCGCACCCGCGCCAGCAACTCATCGCTCAGCGGCTTTTGCAGGCGCAGCACGAGTTCGTCCTTGACGTAGCGCATGCTGTGGTAGACGCGGTAGAAGTTCCGGATCTCGGCGACGGCCTCATCGATCGAGTCGGTCAGCTTGAACAGGGCCATGTCATGCGGCGAGATCAGGTTGCGCTTGACCAGCACGCCCTCGACGAAGTCGAGCCAGCGCTTCCAGTAGTCGCCGCCCGGCTCGTCCACCATGACGATCGGGAAAATCTGGCTTTTGCCCGTCTGGATCAGCGTCAACACCTCGAAGCCCTCGTCCTGGGTGCCGAAGCCGCCGGGGAACAGGGCGATGGCGTCGGACTCCTTCACGAACAGCAGTTTGCGCGTGAAGAAGTATTTCAGGTGCATCAGCTTGGCATCGCCGGCGATGACGGCGTTGGCGGACTGCTCGAACGGCAGCAGGATGTTGACGCCGATGCTGTTCTCGCGACTGGCGCCGACGTGGCCGGCCTCCATGATACCAGCGGCCGCCCCGGTGATGACCAGGAAGCCCGCCTCGGCGATGCGCCGGCCGAACTCGACCGCTTGCCTGTAGGCCGGATGCGCCGGTGGGATGCGCGCCGAGCCGAACACCGTCACCTTGCGGCGATGGCGCAACGCTGCGAACACCTTGAAGGCGTAACGCAGTTCCTTGAAGGCGGTGTTCAGCAGTTTGACGTCGCCGCGGTTGGCATGATCGCGGATGAGCTTGTCGGCCGTTTCCTTGATCTGCTCGATCAACTGCTCGATGCCGATGGGGGCGCGCTCATCTTCGTGATGGGTGTCGGGATCGGCGATGCGCTCGAAGGGATCACTCGCCCCCTGGCTGGCGGGTCGTTCCATCCGACTGCTCCTCCAAGGAAAAAGTAAAAAGGCAAAAGGAAAAAAGGGCTGCTTCCTTTTGCCTTTTTACTTTTTCCTTTTTCCTTGCCTCCGCCTCAATCCGACCCGCTGAGCGCCTCGATGGCCTCCTGACGCGTGGCGTACAGGGCCCAGAGGGTTTCCAGGTCGAGGAGGTGAAGCAGTTCGCGTGCCGGTTCGGAGGCGCCGGCGAGCACGATCTCGCTGCCCTGCTTCTTGGCCAGCATGTGGCAGCGGAGCAGGAACGAGACGAACACCGAGCCGACAAAATTGACGTGGCTCAGGTCGATGACAATGCCCGCTGGCGGATCTTCCTTCAGCGAGTCGACCACCATCTTGGCGGCCTGGGCGATCAGCGTTTCGTGCATCTCCTCGACTTTCGGCGAGGGAATGACGACGGCGACCTCGCCATGGCGCTCGATCCGGAACGATTGATCGTGGGTGGCTTCTACCGACATGGTGTCCGTCTCATCTGAGGGAAAAGAATGTTTCAATCCGTCCCCGGCCCCGAAGGCCAAGGGGAACCATGCACTCGAACTCTCAGGCTACCACGCCTAACGGGCGAATCAAGACCAAAAGGTACGAGCGGCCACTCGCGGCTCATGGCGCGGGCACCTCGCGCAACACCATCGGATCGCCGCAGCAGTCGCACTTGTGCAGCTCGTAGCCGCGGATCGAGCAGATATCGCACCAGTAATAGACCTCGTGCAGCTTGCCGTTCTGATAGCTGTGGACATTGACGACCTGTAATAGATTCGTGGCGCCGACCAGGCGACCCGTCAGGCGCATGGGCCGATTGAGCAGGCGGGCGTCCTTGAAGAACATCCGCGCACCGTCGTCCTTGATGAGCGGATAGACCTTGCCGTCGTCGCTGACGAGTGCCAGCCATTGCGGCGCGGCGTCGGCGTCGAGGCGCACGCCGGATTTCGCCAGGACACCGGCGAGCGGCACGACCTTGCCCTTGTAATACTCTGTCTTGAACGCGGGTTGCCCGCCGGCGCGGCCGAGCAGCACGACGCCGAGGGCGAGGGCCAGCACGCCGCACAGGGCAAGTCGGCGTTTGTGGGTGCGCGTCATGAGGTGCCCTCCTTCGTGGTGGATGGTGGA
>DASPXY010000115.1:0-3427 GCA_035637055.1 Gemmataceae bacterium
GCGGCCGCGCTCTTTCTGGAGAAGGCGCGCCTCCTGCAACCGGGTAGCCACTTCCAACCGCAGCGAATCGCTCGCCGCAGCCGCGGCCTCCGCGGTCGGTGCAACGCTCAGCGCTGCATCGGGATTGTCGGCGTCGAGAAAACGATTGAGCAGATCCAGAGCCGCCCGGGCCAGGGTCTGCTTCATCCGGAGCGTTTTCGCTGCCGGCGCCGCCAGGCGCAACACGTCGGCGGACATAGCCGGTTCGTCGATGGCGTACTCCTCCGCCAACTCGCCGACGACGCGCAACGCCGTGACCACGTCACCGACGCGCGCCGCCAGGTCGCGGGCCTCGCGCAACAGCACGAAACGCACCGCCTCTTCTTTCGTGTCGGCCGCCTGTTGCCGCAGAGTCAGAATCCACTTCTCGACGGCGGCTGCGTCCGCCCCAACACGCTTGTAGTCATCGCCCAAGATGCGCTTGACGAGCGCCTCCGCGGCGGTCTGGGCTGCCGTGTCGGGGACCGGCATTTTGCCGCCGATCTGCGCGGCAGGCAGCGACGTCCACGCGACCAGCACGCCCAGCAGACAACCCAAGCCAGCGAGCCAAAGCGGAAGTGGGGAGGCTTTCATGAATGCCTTTTCGTGATGCGGTAGAGAGTACCCTTGAAGCGACGGCCGCCCGGCTGGCCGGCGCGCATGATCTGTGTCATGAAGTCGAACCCTTCGCGCTCCAGCGTCTGACGCAAGGTGTGCGACGGCACCCGATCCTGGTCCGTCAGCAGGCAGAGCCCGTCGGGCAGAAGCACGCGCTTGACGAGCGCGACCAGCGGTTCGACATTGCGCAACTCGTAGAGCAAGTCCGAGGCGAGCACAACGGGAACGCGCAGATCGTCGGGCGGAGCGTTCCAGTCGAGGCGCAGGACGCGGAACTGCTCGAACTTGTTGAGGCGTGCGTTGCGAGTGGCGAACTCCAGGGCGGCCGGGTCGTAATCGCTGAAGATGACACGCAAGCCGCGGGCGAGTGCCGCCACGCCGGGCAGGCCCAGGCCACAGCCCACTTCGAGCGCCTCAATCCCCGGCGGCCACGGTTCGCGCAGCACCGCCTTCGCCAGCATGCGCGACGCCGGCCACAGGTCGGTCCAGTAAGGGACATATTCGCCCTCCGCAAAGGTGGCGCGGAGCGAGTGATGGTTCGGGATGCGCTCGACCTCATCGGGCCGCTCGATCAGAAAGGTGTGCTCCTCAATGAGCACCTTCTCGCGGATGGTCGGCCCCACGAAGGTTTCTGCCTTCTCGGGCGGGAGGTCGGTTCGGTCTGCGATGCTCATAGCGGTTGTGGAAATCGTTTCGGCTGCCTCAATACCCGCCTGTGTAGAACGTGCTGGTACAGACGCCGTTCTCGAAATCGACACAGCATGCTGCTTGCCAGGGGTAGCTCCAGCGTTCGACGCCACCGGCTTGGCGGTCAACAGCGCAGGGGTGGCCGAGCAACTGCAGGACTCTCAGCCGCGACTGCCCTTCCGCCGAGGCCAGCCGGGCCAGGTCCTGCTCGTTCGGCCAGCGGTCCAACGGTCTGGCTTCTCGTGGGTCCGGCTCCGTTTCCATCACGACGGTCGCCGATGGCGGGCGCGGCACGGACGGTAAACCCGCGGTCATCGCAGTGAGAACGACAACGACGGCGAGGATCACGCGACGCATCGGACACCTCACAACCTGAACAAGCACCCCATCCTACCAGCGCCGCGGTTCATTTCCCAGAGGGGTCACATGAGCGAGCAGGTCCGCGTGGGTCAGCGGCTTGTCGGTGGGAAACAGGCAGCAACAACCCGTCGCTCCCAGCGAATCGAGAATCAACTGCCGTTCGTTGGGCGCCTCGAAGCCGCGGTCACAAGGGATGTGCCCCGTGATGAGCAAGTCGGCATCGACCTTCTGCAACAACGCCGTCGCGGTCGCCAGCGACGTATCGCGTCCCCAAACCAGAGAGTGAACCGTACCGCCGAATACGAGGTCTTTTTCGTCGAATTCTTCGCGCTCCAGAACGGCGAGATCGAACTTCGCCACGCGCTTCGACGACGGCAAACTGTGACTGAGGAACACGCGATTGGGCGTCCGCAGGGCCAGCGGGGCGACAGCGAACAGCTGCAGGTAGGCCGCGTAGACCTCGTCCGCAGGGTCCCCGTACGCGCTCGCCACACCGTCCCGGAACAGCGTGTTGAGATCCTCGTCGGCCTTTTCGATGCTCTGCTCCGTCCATTGCGACAGTTCGTGATTCCCCAGCAGAAAATGGACCTGTCGCGGAAACTGCACCTTCAAGGCCGCGACGAGGTCGAGCAGTTGATGCGACTTATCCCCTCCCGATGGGTAACGAAATGGACCGTGGATGACTTCCTGCAGGACGAAATGCCGGCGCGGACGATTGCCGAGGTCGGCCCGCTTGAGCAAGATGCGGAAATTATCGAGATGCCCGTGCAGATCGCCGGCAACGAGGAGTTCGTCGCAGTCGGTAAGTGTGATGACATGCCCTTTGCGGCCGGGCGTGACGCGGAAGGCGTCGGCGGCGCGGCGGAGTGTCGTCAGCAGGCGCTGGGGGTCTGGCATCGGTCAGTCCTCCGACTGGTGGCACAGGCGTCTCGCCTGTGCTGGGCTGTCAAAGCACAGGCGAGACGCCTGTGCCACGGGCGGCTTGTTGTCCCGCCCTTGCCGTCCGCGCTTTCTTTGCGGAGAATTAGGTAGAGGGCCGAACTCGGAGCCGCACAAGGCCCGCCGACATTGACGGGAGGATCCTTGAGCGAAAGTGTGGCGGCTCCCGCGATTTTTCGGCCAGCCAGGGTCGCGAATGCTATCTTAATCAACAGCGGTCCCTTGGGTGAAGAGGCACACGAGAGAGGCGCCCTGCGAACTGCCATCCCGCCCTTTCCGCCCACCTCTCCCGCACGGGAAATCCGGTATGGACCTGCCCAGGAACTTGAAGATCGACAGCGTGTCGCGCTTGCACCCGACGCCACCGCGGCAGGTGCAGGCCAGCCAAACGGTCGCGCAGGCCGTTGCGCTGATGCGGCAGGAAGAAGTCGGTTGTCTGCTGGTCTGCCAGGGCCAGCGCGTCGTCGGCGTCTTCACCGAGCGCGACCTCATGCGCCGGGTTTTGTCAGCCCGCGCTTCCCTGGACCTGCCTGTAGCCGGTTTCATGACTCCCAACCCCGTGTGTGTCCACCCCAAGGATCCCATTGGCCTGGCGGTTCGCCGCATGGAAGAGGGCGGTTATCGACACCTACCCGTCGTGGACGAACTCGGCCGGCCGGTCGGTGTGCTGTCCGTCAAACGAATTGTCCACTACCTCGTTGAACATTTTCCCGGGACCGTTTACAACCTGCCCCCGAATCCCGGTGCCGTGAATCGAGAACGCGAAGGGGCGTAAAGTAGTGGATGGTGGGTGGTGGATGGTGGA
>DASPXY010000116.1:0-4853 GCA_035637055.1 Gemmataceae bacterium
TAGAGTCGTTGGGTGGCACGGCTCTCGCGGCCCAGATCCAGCACGTCCGGCACGCGCGCTTGCATCTGGTAGGCCAGTTCGTAGTTGCGAATGGCGGACTCGACGGCGTCATTGCCACCGAGCGACGCGGCGAAGCGGCGATCCTGTTCGCCGAGCAAATCGATGACCGCTCGCTGGACGCGTTGGTCGCGGGCGCCGGGCACGATATTGGCAATCGGCGGCCCCTCCGCCCGCAAGACGGTCGCCTGGTAGCTGGCGGGCAGGAAGCCGCTGGAGAAGTTCTCCATGCCGCCGCAGGGAACGACATCGAAGTTCAGCACTACAAAGCCGGGGAGGTTCTGACGGGCGCTGCCAAGGCCGTAGGTGACCCAGGAGCCAAGGCTGGGCCGGCCGGCAACATTGCTGCCGGTGTGCAAGAACAGGACGCCCGTCGAGTGCAGCGGCAGGTCGGCTCGCATTGAGCGGATCACCGCCAAATCGTCCGCGCACGCAGCGATATGCGGAAACAGTTCGCTCACCGGCATGCCCGCGCGGCCGTGGCGATGGAAACGCCACGGGCTGCGCAGCCAACGACGCGGGCCGCGGTAGACCTGGCCGTCGCGTCGATCAAGTTCCGGCTTCGGGTCGAAGGAATCGACGTGCGAGACGCCGCCGTCCATGAAACAGAAGATGATGTTCCTGGCTCGGGGCGCGAAATGCGGCTGCGGCCTGGGCGAGCCGGGAGCGTCAGCGACCGGAGACAACGCCCCTCCATAGGACCGTTCGGCCATGAGGGCGGAGAGGGCGAGCAGGCCGAAGCCGTTGGCCGAACGCTGCAGCAGCGCCCGGCGCGATAGCGGCGCCGGTAGACAACCGGGACAGCTGCGCGGCCGAGAATTGCGGGGGTCGCCATCACGGGGCATAGATAAATTCCTTCAAATTGAACAGGGCGTGGGCCACGTCCTTCCACACCGCGCGGCTGCCGAGGATTCGCTCCGCAGGCACCTCGTGCAGTTCGGCGAGCCGCAGGACTGCCCGCTCGAAGCGCTCCCGCTCCGCCGGGTCGGGCGGTCTGCCGAGAGCGACGCGGAACACGTGCTCGATCCGCACCGCCACCGAGACATCCCGACGCGCCACCAGTCGGCCGGCCCAGAAGTCGGCCTGCTGGAGCACGAACGGGTCATTGAGCAACGCCAGCGCCTGTGCCGGGACATTGGTCACGTCGCGACGGCCCCGCGTCACTTTGCCGCCGGGGAGGTCGAAGGCGCTGAGGAACGGCGGTCCTTCCATCAGGTTGACCTTGATGTACAGGCTGCGCCGGCCAGCGCCGTCGAGCGGCCCCGGGAAAAGGCGGCGGTCGGCGTTGGCCTTCTGGCGGAACGGGTGGACGCTCGGCCCGAAGGGCCTCCGATCCAGGCGGCCCGAGACCGCCAGGATCGCATCGCGGACGACCTCAGCCTCGACGCGCCGCGCCGGGTAGTGGTGCAGCAGTCGGTTCTCTGGATCGACCAGCTTCCCCGCCACTTCGACTCGATTGGACATCTGAAAAGTCCTGGTCAGCACCAGCGAGCGGATCAGTCGCTTGATGGACCAGCCGTCTTCGACGAAGCGCGCCGCCAGGAAGTCGAGCAGTTCCGGGTGGGAGGGGAGTTCGCCGACGTGGCCGAAATCATCGACTGTGCGGACGATCCCTGTGCCGAACAGGTGATGCCAGACGCGATTGACCAGCACGCGCGCCGTCAGCGGGTTGTCGGGGCTGGCGAGGCGCCGGGCGAGTTCGAGCCGCCCACTCCCGGCGGTGGTGAAGCGCGGCGCCGGCCGGTCCAGCACTTCGAGGTAGCGGCGCGGCACCACCTCGCCGGGCTTGGTGGGGTCGCCGCGAACGAGCACCGGCTGATCGTACCCCGCATCCCCGTCGGCCATGCCGGGGACGATCCGCGGCTGGGTCAGCTGTCGCTCCGCGGCACGGTAGCGCCCGACGAGTTGATCCAACCGCGGCGTGGCCTTGCGGGTGTTGTTCAGCAGGCCGCGCTTGAGCAGCCAGTCGAGCCAGCGCACATGGTCGTCGGTTGCGCGGCTCTCGGCCCAGGCATTGAGGGCGACTTCGGTGATGGCGGTGTAGCGGGCCGCCAGTTCGGCCTCGGTGCGCGGCGCGTTGGCGAACAACGGACGGAGGTAGCCCAGGTCTGGCCGCGGTGACTCGTCGCAGTCGTGCAACACGGCGCGCGTGATGCCAAAGAACGATCGTGGATCGGCGGCGGCCTGTTCCCACGGCACGCGGGCATTGGCGGTGTCGCCCCCGAGCGTGCCGAGTTGATCGGGGAATTTGGGGTTGTCGAACTTGGTGAGGAGTTCGGCGTAGGTGCGGAGGGCGTCTCGCTCAGCCGGTAGGGCGAAGCGCTTCCACTCCCAGTCGTTGCGGGTCAGGGCGCGGTAGTTGGCGTAGTTCAACTGGCAGTTGTTGGAGACGAGCCGCACCGCCGCCGTCTTGCCGCCCAGGACGTGGAAGCTGATGTACTTCTTGCCGGGCGGCAGGGTCGCCGAGCGCAGGACGCCGTTTAGCCGCTCCGAGAGAGCGTGGGTGAAGGCCCCGGCGGGCAGGATGGCCGAGACGACCGCGTCGCCTTCGCCAGCGAGCGCGAGGTCGCCAGAATCGCTGTGAAGCAGCCCCTGACCCGTCGCCTGCCAGCGCTCGGGATGGCCGGGCCGAAAATCTCCAAAGGAGATGAAGTTTCGAGCATTGAAGTCGGCGTGCGCGCGTTCCTCTTTGCTGTACTGTTCCACCAGCCGTTGCCATGCGGCCTGCAGCGCCGCGCCTTCCTTGCCGCGGAGGGCGAGCCAGACATGGAGCGGATCCTCCAGCGGCGCCTTGCCCGCCTTGAGGCTCGCTACCCTGTCAGCAAGGCGTTTGCGATCGAGTTCGCGCCGCCAGAGGGTGGCCAGCTCCTTGCGGATCTCCGCCTTCAGGGTGCCCAGCAGCCGCAGCGGTTCCGCGTTCACCTCGGGGGCGTCGAGGGTGTGGCTGACCAGGCGCGACGAGCGCAGGATGCCGAGCAGGGCGTAGTAATCCTTCATCGAGACGGCGTCGAGTTTGTGGTCGTGGCAGCGAGCGCACGCCACCGTCGTCGCCTGGAACGCCTTGCTGAGCGTGTCGATCTGGTTGTCGAGTAGGTCGAAGCCGATTTGCCGGAACTCGATGCAATCGTCGTGGTTGACCTCGCCGAAGCGATAGAACGCCGTGCCGATGACCGACTCGTTGAAGCGCTCGACGCGGTTCCAGCGCGGCTCGGCGAGCAGATCCCCGGCGATATGCTCGCGGACGAACTGGTCGTAGGGGACGTCCTCGTTGACGGCGCGGATCAGGTAATCACGGTAGCGCCAGGCGTGATGGACCTCGTAGTTCCATTCGTTGCCGTGGGTCTCGGTGAAGCGCACGACGTCGAGCCAGTGGCGCGCCCAGCGCTCCCCAAAGTGAGGCGAGGCCAGCAGGCGGTCCACGAGCTTCTCCTGGGCCAGAGAGGATTCGTCCGCGAGGAAGGCGTCCACCTCCGCGGGCGTCGGGGGCAGGCCGGTCAGCACCAGAGTCAGGCGACGGATCAGCGTCCGCCGGTCGGCCAGGGCGGGGGCCTTCAAGCCGGCCTGCTCCAGTCGGGCGAGGATGAAGTGATCGACCGCGTCGGCGGGCCAACGAGCATCCTTGACTGCGGGCAGACCGGGCTTGTTGACCGGTCGCAGACTCCACCACTGCCGCCGCTGACGAAGGGCCTCGTCCCATGAGACAGCGGCCGTGGGAGCGGCCCGGTCGCGTGGGTCGGGGGCGCCCATCGCGATCCAGGCCCGAAAGTCGGCGACGACAGGGTCGGGGAGTCGGCCATCGGGCGGCATCTTGAGGGAGGCATCGGCGTGGCGGATCGCCTTGAGGAGCAAGCTCTGGTCCGGCTTGCCGGGGACGAGCGCCGGCCCGGAGTCGCCGCCCTTGAGCACGGCATCGCGACTGTCCAGCATCAGGCCGCCGCGCTGCTTCTTCGCCTGGAGGGAGTGGCATTCGTAACAGCGGCCGGCGAGGACGGGACGGATCTTCATCTCGAAGAACTCGACGCCGGCGCGGTCGGGTGGATCGGCGGACACCGAGGTCGGAACGAAGATGAGGCCAAGGACAAGCAGGGAGGTTCGCATGGTGCTCTCGGTCGGGCCACTTCGACAGGCTGGCGCTCTGTCAAGCAGTCTACCGCGCCTGCTCGCCGCGGACGAGCGGTATGTCGAAGAAGTCGAGGACTCGCCGTGAGAGGGGGTGGTATACTCAGCCCAGGTTTCCGGGGAATTCCAGGGTTCGGCTTCTGGTCCACTCCGTGAGGTGCTGATGAATGTTGATAACCAAGATGGGTAGTCAGAGCCCGAGCGCCAGCGAGGGGGGTAGCAGACTCCCACGCAGCACTCTGCTACCCCCTCGCTGGCGCTCGGGCTCTGACCAGAGACGCTTACCGCTCTTGGTTGTCAACACTCATGAGGCGGTGTGGTCAGGGGTGATGGTTGTCCCAAGTAAGGGGATGCTAACCAGCAGGCTTGGGGGAGGCGGATCTCAGCCGTTCGACAACCCCGCCAGTTGCCGAAGCACCGGGGCTCGGCGAGCAGACCGAGTCTGTAAAGCGCGGGGGAAAGGAGAGTGAGGGGATTGACGGCGGGAGCACAGCAGCGGTACTATCCAACCGGCGCAGTTGGCTTTGTCCCCGGGCGTTATCCGGTGCTTATCCAACCGGCGCGCAACAGAAGTACATAGTTAGCCGACGCGGAGGCGACAGGATGGACGAACCGCAATTCTGGGACATCATCGAATCGGGAGGGCGGAAGGCCCTCGATGACCCGGAGAGACAGTT
>DASPXY010000117.1:0-2347 GCA_035637055.1 Gemmataceae bacterium
GGTGCTCACAACGGGCGGAGGTCTGTATCGCTATTGCCTGCGCGACGAGGTGGAAGTCGTCGGTTTTCACGAGCGCTGTCCGCTGTTGCGGTTCCTCGGCAAGATGGACCGGGTGAGCGACCTGGTGGGCGAGAAGCTGGCCGAGGTTCATGTACGCGGCGTGCTTGAGCGGACCCTCGCGGCGCGGGGCTGGGCAGTGCGCTTCGCCCTGCTCGTGCCGGTGCTGGGCCGGCCGTCGCACTACGCCCTTTATCTGCAAGGTCCGGGGCTGGGTGCCGACACGGCCGCGCTGGCGGCAGACATCCAGGCGGGGCTGGAAGAAAATCCGCACTATCGCTACGCCGTCGGCCTCGGTCAACTCGCCACGGTCGAGGTGCGTCTGCTGCGTGCGGACGGCCCGGCGGCGTGGCGGGTGTATGAGGCGGTGTGCCTGGAACGCGGTCAAAAACTCGGCGATATCAAGCCGGCGGCGCTGGACGCCTGGACCGGCTGGCCGGAACGGTTTCCCAACTCATGGAGCGCGGGCGTCCCGCCCGCTTCTGAACTTGAACCTGGGAGCGCGGGCGGGACGCCCGCGCTCCGAAGGTTTCGACAGCGCGAGGCCATCTCAAAGCGCAGAGCCGACTTGACACTGGCCCGCAGGAGCGCTACAGTAGTCCGACTGGACGGATCTCCGCTTTTCTTTGGATTGATCGAGGACGCCTCAGCGCGTCGAGTGAAACAATGCAGCCATCAGTGATGCCGAAAGGCGCCAGCCACCACGAACTCCGGTCGGGGGACTACTCGCGAATCGCGCAAGATTTGCAGATCCGCAAGGTCCAGGTAGAGGCGGTGGTCGCCTTGCTTGATGAGGGCAACACGGTGCCCTTCATCACGCGCTACCGCAAGGAGCGCACCGGCGGCCTGAACGAGGACATTATCCGCCAGATTCAGGCCCGGGTCGGCCTGCTGCGCCAACTTGCAGAGCGCAAGCAGACGATCCTCCGCAGCATCGAGGGTCAGGGCAAACTGACCGACGACCTGCGCAACGCGATCCTCGCCGCCGACACCTCCAAGCGCCTCGAAGACCTGTATCTCCCCTACAAACCAAAGAAGCGGACGCTGGCAACGACGGCCCGCGAGCGTGGCCTCGAACCGCTGGCCCTCGCCGTCTGGCATCGCGACCTGGCGGTCAACAACCTCGCGGAGGTGCTGAGCGGCTTCGTCAACCCCGAGAAAGAGTTGCCCACGCCAGAGGACGTTCGCACTGGAGTGCAGCACATCCTCGCGGAGATGGTGTCGGAGACGGCCGACGTCCGCGCCATCGTGCGCAGCGTCCTGTGGGAAACGGGCAGGCTGAAATCGACAAAGAGCGACAAGTTGGCCGAAGGCCAGGGCCTGGAATACAAGGATTATTTCCAGTTTACGGAGCCGGTAAGGCAGATTCCGCCGCACCGTATTCTTGCCCTGAACCGCGGCGAGAAGGAGAACGCCCTCAAGGTCAGCATGGAGTGGAACACCGAGGCGGTGCAAAGCGTCGCCCTGCGTGGGCTGGCCGAGGCCGCCCTGCGCCAGGCATCCGCTCCGCCCCCGCCGCCGGCACCGCCTCCCGCGCCTGAGCCGGCGCCCGTCCCACCGGCCGACCAGCCGACCGTCGTGGTCGAGGGACCACCGCCCACGGAAGCCCCACCTGCCCCAATCGCGAGTCCGCCAGCGGCACCGCCCCCACCGCCCACCTATCCGACCGGGCCAGGCGAGGGAGAGCCACTCTCGCCGGATTCGCCCTACCGCACGCCGCACGCTGCCTTCATGAAAGTCGTCGTCGAGGACGCCCTGAATCGGCTGCTGTTGCCGAGCCTGGAGCGCGAAATTCGGCGCGAGTTAACCGAAGAGGCCGAGGCGCACGCCGTCGGCATCTTCGCACGGAACCTGCGCAGCCTGCTGTTGCAGCCGCCGCTGCACGGTCGTCGCGTACTGGCCATCGACCCCGGCTTCCGCACCGGCTGCAAGATCGCCGCGCTCGACGAAACGGGCAACCTGCTGGAGGACGCGGTCATCTTCCCGCACGGCAGTCACGGCAAGAAGGGCGGCCACGGCGCCCCGGCGACGCCTCCTGCCGCCGCTCCACCCGCCGCAGCTCCAGCGCCGCCTGTTGTGGCCGGGCCTCCTGACCCCGCCACCGCGCCCTCTGCTGCCCCAGAAGCAATCGCCGCGCCACCTGCCGAACCAGTCGCGGCGGAAGCCACTGCGCCGGAGACAACGCCACCACAGGCGGCCGTGCCAACGCCCGAACCGGCTCAACCTCCCACTCCTCCGCCACCGCCTCCACCGAGCAAGCGCGAGGAGGCCAAGGCCAAGTTGTACGACA
>DASPXY010000118.1:0-3158 GCA_035637055.1 Gemmataceae bacterium
CCAACCGAGTATGACAATGGACGACAAAAAACTGGTCCGGATCAGCAAATACCTGAGCAAGTACCTGCGCCACGAGCCCGAGGCCCTTGGCCTGACGTTGGCCCCCGGCGGCTGGGTCGAGGTGGACGCCCTTCTTGAGGGTGCTGCCAAGGGTGGTTTCCCGAT
The DNA here is from genome assembly GCA_035637055.1 of Gemmataceae bacterium. GTDB lineage: Bacteria > Planctomycetota > Planctomycetia > Gemmatales > Gemmataceae > DASPXY01. The sequence continues at coordinate 166 of DASPXY010000118.1, forward strand.
CAGCTGGGACGAACTGGAAGAGGTCGTGGCGCGGAACGACAAGAAGCGCTTTTCGTTCGACGTCAGCGGCGAGCGCATCCGCGCCAACCAGGGACACAGCGCCCCGGTCGATCTGCAGCTGGAGCCGAAGGAGCCGCCGGTCCTGTATCACGGGGCGCCGGAGGGGGCGGTCGTGGAGATTCTCGCGAGCAGCCTGCAGAAAATGGGCCGGCATCACGTCCACCTCTCGCTCGACGTGGCGACCGCGAAGAAAGTGGGCGCCCGCCGCGGCAAGGCCGTGATCCTGGTCGTGGACGCCGCCGCGATGCACAAGGACGGACACAAGTTCTACTGTTCGGACAACGGCGTGTGGCTGGTGGACGAAGTGCCGAGAAAATACCTCCGCTTACTCTAAAATCGGTGCCGCTGAACTCACCGCCCAGTCCTTCCTTCGCGCGAGGCCCTCCCCTGCCCCGTCTTCGGCCGCCCGCCGCGCCGGAGCAAGCCAGACCTGGGGCAGCCTTGCGATGTTCCAGGCGGTCTGCCACCAAGCTGCTGGCTCAAGCGTGAGTTTGTGCGGCCTGACTGGCATCCCCTGCCCTGGCGCGTCTGGACGACGGAGGAATGGAAGTTACTCTCGCGCAGGCATCGCTTCGGTCAATCCCTCTTTAGGTTCCTCGGCCGCAAGGTATTGACGGAGCATGATCGTGACCTCAGCCACCAACTTGCGCCCTCGCTTATCCGCAAGGCGGTGCAGGCGATGTTTGAGGGTGGCCTCGATCTCCACAGACAGAACGGCCTTGGCAGGTTTTTTTGCCATCAATGGCATTGTAGACCACGTCGCTCGGGAGGGTCAACCTTATCTTGCGAAGACTAGGCTTGCCCTGTCTTCACTGTGGCTTGTATTGATAAACTAGTAAAGTCTAGTAAAAACAAGTATTAACTAGTTAATCAGAGGCTTGTAAGATGACGTTGCCTCACGAACGAGCCGGAGGTCAACGCAAGCCCAACTCAGGATCCTTCTGTCCCGCGCTCAGCAGCGTCGCGCTGTTCGCGCTCGATCAGCGCCTTCTTCCGCCCCAGCCCCCAGCGGTAGCCGCCGAGGCCGCCGTCGGTCCGCACAACACGGTGACAGGGGATCAGCACCGCGACCGGGTTCGTGGCGCAGGCGCGAGCGACGGCCCGGACCGCCTTCGGCCGCCCCACCGCCTTCGCCACCTCCTGATAGGTCCGCGTCTCCCCGTAGGGGATCGCCGCCAACTCCTGCCAGACGCGCCACTGAAACGCCGTCGCCTGCACGTCAACCGGCAACTGCAAGTGCGGCCGTTCTCCTGCGAGGTGTTCCAGCAACTCGCCCAGCCACGGACACAGGGCCGTGTCGTCGCGTGCCAGCTCCGCCTCCGGGTATTCGCCGCGCAGACTGTCCTCCAGCACCCGATCCACGTCGCCGATACAGACAGCACAAACGCCCTGCTCCGTCGCAGCAAGCAGGAGCCGGCCGAGCGGACTGTCGGCGAGTGTGTAGCGGATGCTCATGCCTTGCCCGCCGCGCCGATAGGTGCCCGGTGTCATGCCCAGCTGCTCCGCTGCTCGTTCGTACAGACGGCTGCTGGAGCCGTAGCCCGCTTCGTAGAGTGCCACGGTGACGGTCCTCCTCGTCTTGAGCCGCGACTTGAGCCGGTCGAGACGGCAGGCGTCGGCGTACTGTCGCGGCGTAATCCCGGTGACGCGCTTGAAGATGCGTTGCAAGTGCGACCCACTCCGCCCAGCGTGTTCGCCGAGGACAGCGAGTGTTAGCGGTTCTTCGAGGTTGTCCTCGATGTGGCGGCAGACACGGCGGACGATTTCGAGGTGCTCGTCCGCCACGGCATTCAATTCGCCTTGCTGGGTCTGTGGATGCATCGCCTCACCTCCAACAGCGAGCATAGCGAAATGCAGGGACAGGCATCTATCCGATTCTTGCGCGACGGCAGGTTTTTTCCTCCGGAACCGCGATGGCAAGCGCCGCGCACCTGAACAGGCAAGCCGTTTCCCATCTCCTCGCCGCCGACCCATTCGTGCCCGGGTTCTCCTTCCTCGTGGCCACCGACGATGAGGGGATCTGACCGGCCTGTAGTTCTCTTACTCCTTAAATTGAAAGGGGTTGCGTACAGGGACCGCAGTTCTCTGAATCTTCGCGGGCCGGTTCGACTTTGGGCACACCAGTTGCAACACCTGCTCTCTTATTCGAGCGGCTCCTGATCGAGCAGTCGTTACTCCCTCAGTCCGCCTCTCCTGGAACCTCGAATCAAGGAGGATACGTCGATGTTGGTCCTCAACCGGAAAATTGGAGAACGAATCCTGATCGGGGAAGGCATCGTTGTGACCGTCGTCAGAGTCCAGGGCAAACAGGTTCGTTTAGGGATCGAGGCACCCGCGTCGGTGTCGATTCGGCGAACGGAGTTACTTCCTATCACCTCGTCCGACCTAGAACCCTCCCGTGGCCGAATGCTTGAGCCAGTGGAGGCCAGGTAAGCCTCGCGTGGCGCCAGGCCCGAGAAGACCGTCTCTCCCGATGTCTGCAGCGAATGGGCCGAAACGCTGAAAACCAGGATCGATTCCAGAACGTCTCGACGAGTCCGCCAGCCGCACGTCGATTGCCAGAGCAATCGCATTGTCGTGCAGGGGCTGGCTGCGTCCTATTGCGTCAAGCAGTTGGCCCTCTCGGCGGGCCAGGAATTATTTCCGGCCGCCCCCGTTGGCCTGAACATCGCCGTCCACTGAGCGCGGCGCTCAGATCAAGTACCGGGTACGGAGGTAGACGTTCCCCATTCGACTCGGCATCTGACCCTCCGTCCTCGGTACTTTGTACTCCGGACTCGCTCCCGTCTCGCAGGTCATGGTTTCAGCACGATCTTGATGCAAGCGTCGGCCTTGTCGCGGAAGGTGCGGGACGCTCAGGAGCATCAGGAAGAAGATAACATCGCCTTGATTTGGGAGGACGGAAGCTATCGGAAGCTAGAAACGGCTTTTGT
>DASPXY010000119.1:0-4036 GCA_035637055.1 Gemmataceae bacterium
CCGGCGTTCACGTTGTCCGCACCGTTTTGCGCGATGTGCTGCTCGGCCGCGATCCGGAACTAATCGAGGATCTCTGGCGACAAATGTACGAGGCCACGCTGCCGTTCGGTCGCAAGGGGCTTGCCATCATGGCGCTGAGCGGCGTGGATCTCGCCCTGTGGGATCTGCGCGGCAAGGCGGAGCGTCGCCCCGTTGCGGAACTCCTCGGCGGGACAGTCGGCCGGCCCATCCCGACCTACCTCACCGTCTGGGACGAGATCCCGCCGGCGCTGGTGGGGCAGCATCGGGCGTTCAAGGTGCACGTCGGCGCTCACGGCGCAACCGATGTGGTCTCCGCCGTGGCGGCCGCGGTCGAGCGCGCCCGCGCCGCCGTCGGCCCCAACTGCCCGCTCATGGTCGATGCCTGGATGAAATGGGATGTGCCGGCGACCCTCGCCGTCGCCGAGCGCATCGCCTCGCAGGCTATCCTGTGGATCGAGGAGCCGCTTTCGCCCGATGACCTCGCGGGCTACGAGGAGTTGCGCGACCGCTGCCCGGTGCCGATCGCTGGCGGCGAGCACGAGTTCACCACCATCGGTTTCGCCCCGTTGATCGAGAAGCGCCTGCATCAGATTTTGCAGCCCGATGTATGTTGGTGTGGCGGATTGACGGAGCTGGTGAGGTTATACCAGATGGCAGAGGAAGCGCGGCTGCGCGTCTGTCCCCATCGCGGCGCCGAGGTATGGGGCCTGCACGCCATCGCGGCGCTCGACAGGCAGCCACTCGCCGAGTCCGGCCGTCCCTGGATGAGCTGGGTCGGCGGCCAACCGCCCACCAGCGACGGCTTCGTCCAGCTGACCGACGCCCCAGGCTTCGGCGTCCTCATCGATGAGGGAAGCCTGCACACTCTTTGAAGGATCTCTCCGCCGGGTCGCCCAATTGTCCAAACTCGAAGCGTTCGCCTGCGATAGCTCGCTTTTCGCCCCGCGGTCTCTATGCTAAACTATCTACAGCAGTGTTCTCGTGGGCGCCCCGGCGACTGGGGTTGTGCAGCTCGACCGACAGAATGTCTGCCGGGACTCGATCGCTCACCTCTTGCTGCTCCTCCCCTCATGGCGCCTCCGCCCCTGGCTCTCGGGGCCTGCACGCCTCCATCGGAGAAGGCACCATGACCGACGAAACGCAGCTTGAGCGCCTGCTGTTACTGTGGCATGACCACCATGCCGCAGGGCGCGACATCCCGATCGCAGAGTTGTGCCGCGACTGCGCCGCGCTGGCTCCGGAACTGGAGCGCCGCATCGGCGCCCTCCGCCGCAGCACGAACTTCCCGCCCGACAGCAACGCGGCTCTCGAACCTCCCTCCTCAATTGCCGAAACCCCTTTCCGCCTCGCGCCGACCCCGGCGGGCTGGGGCGACACCCCGCACACCAACGCAGGCGCTCCCGGGTCCGGACCCGGGAGCGGCCCGTTCGTGCCTGGGTATCAGATCCTTGGGGAGTTGGGCCGCGGCGGGATGGGTGTCGTCTACAAGGCACTCGACCTGACGCTGAATCGTGTGACGGCGCTGAAAGTGGTCCGAACGCGGGACTACGCCGCACTGCTGGCGCGGTTGCGTGCCGAGGCGGAGGCGGCAGCCCGGTTGCACCATCCGCACATCGTCCAGGTCTTCGCGTGCGGCGAGCACGCCGGCCAGCCTTATTTCGCGATGGAGTACGTGGAGGGCGGCAGCCTGGACCGGCACCTCGGGGGACGCCCACAGCCACCCCACGAGGCCGCCCGGCTGGTCCTGCTCCTGGCACGAGCCGTTCATGCCGCCCACCGTCAGGGCGTCGTCCACCGCGACCTCAAGCCGGCGAACATCCTCCTGGCGCCACCCGCGGACGAGCCAGCCCTCAACAGTGCCTACGGTTGCCCAAAGATCGCCGACTTCGGCCTGGCGCGCTACCTCGACAGCAACTCAGGACAAACCGGCAGCGGGGATCTGCTGGGCACGCCGAGTTACATGGCCCCCGAGCAGGCCGCCGGCAAGACGCGCGAGGTCGGCCCCGCGGCGGACGTGTATGCCCTGGGCGTCATTCTCTACGAGGTGCTCACCGGCACGCCGCCGTTCAAGGGCGAGAATGCTCTGCAGACCCTCGAACGGGTCCAGAGCCAGTTGCCGCAGCCGCCGGGCACCCTGCAACCGGGAGTGCCCCCGGAACTGGAATCGATCTGCCTGCGCTGCTTACGGAAAGACCCGACCCAACGCTACGCGACCGCAGCGGACCTGGCGGACGATCTGTCCGCTTTCCTGAACGGTGATGTGACTTCCCTGGTCCGGTCCCGGCATCGGCGCTGGACGTTGATTGCCGCCGCCGTCGCCCTGTTACTCGTGGGCAGCGTTGTGGGCATTGTGCTCTGGAACCAACAGCCGCCGCCCCCACTCCCGGTGGCATCCCCTCCGCCCGTGCCGCCCGCGCCGATAGTGGAACAGCCCAAGCAGCCGGTCCAGGTCAAGCCGCTGCAGGTCGTCAAACAACCACCGTCCGACTGGAAGGAATATCGCCCTCCTGACGGCCGCTTCGCGATCTCGCTGCCCGGCCTACCAATAGAGAGTAAAAGGATCATCAAAATACGCAACAAGGATCTTCAAGCCCGGGAAGCCAGGCTCTCCGATAGTAGTACGAGGGCGCTCTACAGTGTGGTTTTCGTCGATTTTCCGGGGATCACTTTCAAGGGAGATGCGAAAGCCTCTCTCGATGCTGCGCGCGATAGCGCCGTGGTAACTGCCCGGGGGGAGTTGCTGCGCGAGGTGCCGCTGCGCCTCGACGGACACCCGGGCCGGGAGATCCTGATTCGGGGAAAGCTCCTCCAATTCCGGGTGCGCATCTACCAGGTCGGACAGCGCATGTACCAGTTCACGATCGCCGCAGCCAGGGATCTGACCTCGTGCGCGGAAGCCGATCGCTTTTTCCAATCGTTCCGCTTGCTACCCGAGCCCTGAACCTGCCTGGTCCGCGTTACTCGCCGTGATTGCGTCACTCTTGAGGGTTGCCTCGCTTCCCGCGCGGGGATAAGCTGCTTCCGAAGTCCCGTCTCCTTCAAGCGGTGCGTGCTGTCATGGGTATCCTCCACGAAATCATCCACGACTACCCGGTCCTAGCGGTGGCGACGGTCGGCCTGATCGTCTGGGCGCTGATCGACCTCTCCACGCGGCAGGTGGAATCCTACTGGGTGTGGGTGATCCTGCTCCTCCCTGGCGTGGGGGCGCTGGTCTATCTGTTCGCCGTCGTGCGCCCGAACCTGCGCAGCCTGGGCAGTTCCTGGTTCACGCCGCGGCCATCGCTCGACGAATTGCGCTACCGAGCGGAGCAGGCGCCGACGTTGACCAACCATCTCGCCCTGGCAGAACGGCTCATCGAGGGCGAGGACTTTGCCGCAGCGATTCCACATCTGGAGGAAGCCCACAAGCGCGAGCCGGAACACGGTCAGGTGCTCTATTCGCTGGCCTATTGCCACGTCCAGGAAGGCCGCGCCGCCGCGGCCGTGCCGCTGCTGGAACAGCTCACGCAGCGCGAACCGCGCTGGTGGCATTACACCGGCTGGCATCTGCTGATCACCGCCCAGGACGAGGCCGGCGACCGCCCCGCGGCCGTGGCCAGCTGCCGCGAGCTGGTCAGGTTGTCGCCGACGCTGGAACACTCCTGCCTGCTGGCCGAACGTCTCTTGCAGGACGGTCAGACAGGCGAGGTGCAACTGCTACTGCAGCGTGCCTTGCAAGACTACGAGTTCGCCCCCGGTTCGAGCCGTCGCCGCAATCGTCGCTGGGCTGGCGAGGCGCGTCGCCTGCTTCGACAGGCCACGGCGGCCAGGCAGGGGCCGTGAACCGGGAGCAGGTGATTCGCTCGGGGATATCGCCGCGTTCCAAAGAGGCGTTATAAAGTGCCCGTTGCGGTGCCTGGTCTGGTAGGCAGCCGCGGACATCCCGATTTCGTCCGCGGGTAACCAAACCTGAGACCAGGAATGAAATCATGTTCTCCCGATTCTTGACAAGACGCCGTATCACCGAAGGGCAACC
>DASPXY010000120.1:0-3538 GCA_035637055.1 Gemmataceae bacterium
TCTTCAACAGACCTTCCGGAGTGCCTGACTCGGCGAAGGTATCCCGCAGGGCCACGAAGCGCAGCGGCACCGGCTGTTGCCGCGCCGCCGACATGGCCACGGCGCTGCCCAGGCCGCCGTGCAGCAGATGCTCTTCCGCGACGACGATCTTGCCGGTCTCCCGCGCCGCCGCCAGGACCGCCGCGTCGTCGCACGGTTTGACGGTGTGCATATCGAGCACCCGCGCCTGAATCCCCACAGTCGCCAGGCGCTCCGCCGCTTCGAGGGCCGCCGCCACCATCAGACCGTTGGCGATGATCGTCAGATCCTTGCCGTCGCGGAGGCGATTCGCCTTGCCGAGTTGGAACGGTGCGCCGTCGCCGTAAATCAGCGGCACGTTCGGCCGGCCGGCGCGGAGATAGGACGGCGTACGCAGGGCACCGAGCGCCTTGACGGCGGCCATCATCGACGGCTCGTCCGCCGGCACGACGACGGTGAAGTTCGGCAGCGAACAGGCGAGCGAAACGTCCTCGATGCCCATTTGCGACGGGCCGTCCTCGCCGATGCTGATGCCCGCGTGCGTGCCGACCACCTTCACGTCCAGGCACGGAAAGGCCACCGACATGCGCAGCTGATCGTAGGCGTTGCACATCACGAAGCAGGCGAAACTGGCGCACCAGGCGCGCTTGCCGGAACTGGCCAGACCGCCGGCGATGCCGACCAGGTTCGACTCGGCGATGCCGACGTTGAAGAAGCGCTGCGGAAACTTCTTGGCGAAGTGCTCGGTGCGCGTCGAGTTGTGAACGTCGCCATCGACCACTACGAGATCGGGTTGCTCCTCGCCGAGTTTGGCCAGGGCCAGGCCGAACGCCTCGCGGGTGGACTTGCCGAGTTTCGGGTTGCTGGTCGGGTTCTGCGTCGCGCCTGCCATGCGGGTCAAGCCTCTGGAAGAATAATGGGGCCTTCCCGGCATTGTCTCGCCCGGCCGGGCAGGCGACAAGGGGCACCGCGGCCCCGCTCAGGAGCGGCGGCTCACCTCCGCGCGGAGCGTGCTGATCAGCTGGAGACTGCGGAACAAGATCCGGATCATCCAGATCATCCAGACCAGTTGGCCGATGCCCTGGACGACATCGTTCACCTGAGGTACTCGCATCAGGGCCACAAGGAGCACGGTCAGGATGACAGCCCCACCGAAGCCAACGACGATCCCGAGGACCATGACCTCCTTCGCCTCGTCCCCTGTGCCGCTGTCATGCAGGTAGTAGGCGACAGCGCTCAGGAAGAGCATGAAAAGGATCCAGGCAACGAACGCGAGCGCCTTGGAGAGAATCTCCAGCACCAGGCCCGCTTCGATCGAGCCCCCAGAAAACTCGAGACCGCCAGCTGCCCGGGCGCCCGCCGAGACATACATGAGGACGGCGACCACCACCAAGGCAAAGGCCGCACAATCCAGCGCAAAGGAGGCAATGATGAGTGGACGCGCGGAGCGCGCCTTCTTCGGGATCCACAGGCAGAACAGGGATCCAACAAACCCCAGGACAGTGATGGCGACCATCGCGACGAGCAGCACGATGCCCAGAATCATCAGGAGCGTCATCAGGAAAGGCACAGCAGAGCGGAAGGCCTCCGCCGCCCCTTGCACATCGCCGAGGTTGGCGCTCACCCGCGCGCGGAACAGCGCGATGCGGGCGAGAATCTCCGCAATCAGCATGAACGACACCGCAGCCAGGAGGCAAAACACCTTCCAGAAGTGGAAGGCCAGGCCCAGGTTGACGCGCGCCATACGCTGCCGCTTCTTCAGGCCGCCCGGCTGGCGCGGCCCTTCATCCTCCTCAAGTGGTTCGTGCTCCTCGAACAACTCCTCCGTGACAGGGGGACGACGCACCTTTGGGAGCGGGTTCGCGCTCACCTGCGGGTTGGGATCGGGGACGACCATGACGACCTTGCAGGCGGGGCAACGGATTTTGCGGCCGATCTGGTCGGGTGTGGCGTGCAGTTCGTGCCCGTTGGGACAGAGGACGCGCAGGGCCTCCGGCGGCTCCTCAACGACCGGCGGCGGCAAGGGCGGCGGCGTCGCGGTCACCTGGGAGGGAGGGGCGCCGGGGATAACCATGACGATCTTGCAGGCGGGACAGCGGAGCTTGCGGCCGACCTGGTCCGCCTCGGCGAAGAGTTCATGCCCATTCGGGCAGAGAACACGCAGGGTCGCGGGCGGTTCCACAGCGACGGGTGGCGGCTGCGGCGGCACCGTCACTGGCTGTGTGACGCCGGGGACGACCATGACGACCTTGCAGGCGGGACAGCGAATCTTGCGGCCAACCTGATCTGGCTCGGCGAGGAGTTCATGTCCGTTGGGGCAGACAACGCGAAGAGGCATAGGCGGCCTTATCTGGGGGCTGTGGACAAGCACGCAGGTCAACGGCGATCGGGGTTTTGGTACGTTAGCCGCTTTTCCTGCCGGCGCCGAGGTCCGTAGGTGCCGCGAGCCGAGCGGCACCCAACCCAGCGCGGTGCCTGCGGTCTCTCTGGGCTCCGGCCCCGCTCGGCTCGCGGGGCCTACTTGAGCCGGGCTAACCAATCGCCGCCAGCGCTTTCTTGGCCTCCTCGGGAGTCAGCGGCTTGCCGTGATAGTTCGGTTCGCTCAGGAGGCCGCTGATCGGGTAGCCCTTCACCGTGCGCGCAACGATGACGCTGGGCCGACCCTTTGTCTGTGCCGCCTTGTGGAGTGCGCCCAGCACTTCCTCAAGGTTGTGGCCGTTGATCTCCTGGGCGAACCAGCCGAAGCTCTCCCAGCGCGGTACGAGTGGCCGGAGGTCCAGCACCTCCGCGGTGGCGCCGGTCTGCTGGTAGCCGTTCTGATCGACGATGGCCACGAGGTTGTCGAGTTTGAACTTGTGAGCCGCCATCGCCGCCTCCCAGACCTGGCCCTCGCCCAGTTCGCCGTCGCCGGTCATTACGTAAACGCGCGAGTCGTACCCATCAAGACGAGTGGCCAGGGCGTGGCCAACGCCGAGCGAGAGGCCCTGACCAAGCGAGCCGGTCGAGGCTTCCACGCCGGGCACGCGCCGCATGTTCGGATGGCCTTCGAGGCGGCTGCCGAACTTGCGCAGCGTGGACAGTTCCTCGACGGGGAAATAACCCGCTTCGGCGAGGACGGCGTACAGGAGCGGGGCGGCGTGGCCCTTGCTCAGGATGAAGCGGTCGCGTTGCGGCCAGTGCGGGTTCTTCGGATCGTAGCGCATCACGCCGCCGAAGTACAGGGCGACGGCGACCTCGACACCGGAGAGCGACGACGTGGGGTGGCCGGAGCCGGCGGTGGTCGTACTGGTGATGATGTCCCGGCGGATCTTCTTCGCGATGTTCTGCAACTCCGCGAGCGGTCGGGTGGCGGTCACGGCGAGCCCTCCAGGATTTCCCAGCAAGTCGTTCTGAAGAAGCGGGTGCCCCCAGTGAGGATAGGACCAGGGACGCCGTCGGAAAGGGGGCAGAGGTCAGAGCCCGAGCGCCAGCGAGGGCGTAGCAGATGCCCTCGCTGGCGCTCGGGCTCTGACCTCTGATC
>DASPXY010000121.1:0-2638 GCA_035637055.1 Gemmataceae bacterium
CATGTGCTCGGCGAGTTCGACTGCGTTCCGGAACCGCCGTTCCGGATGGGCCAGGCAGCGGCCGATCAACCCGAGTGTGTGGCTATCCGACCCTGCCGCCCCGAGTTCGTCCTGGAAGTCGTAGGCCGGTCGTTCCACCCGTTCCACCAGCAACTGATACCAAAGCACTCCCAGGGCAAACACGTCGAACAGCGCTGGCTGCCGATCGGCGAACGGTCGCTGAGCCTCCGGTGGCCAATAGAGCGGCGTTCCGACCTGCAGCAACTCCGCTCCTGCCTCAACAGCCGCCGCGTCCACCCGGCTGAGGCCGAAATCGGTGATCTTCGGTTGCACGTCGGGCGGGGTGGTGAGCAGGATGTTCCCCGGTTTCAGGTCGAGGTGGTAAATTCCCTGCTCATGAGCCGCAGCCACCGTCCGCACGATGCCCCGCATCACCTCCCCTTTGCGCAGCGGTCGCTGTGACCGCGCTGGGTCACTGAGCCAATCCTCCAACGAGCCGCCCGCGACGTACTCGAAGGCGAGGAAGGGGTCACCGCCCCTTGACGGTACGCCGAGATCTACCAGTTGCACGACCTGCGGGTGCGTTTTCAGTTTGGCCATGACCCCCTGCAGGGCGTCCTTTTCGCGCTCAAGCCATGGGCGGGCGTCGCTGTGGGTAAAGAATTTGTACGCCCGCTTGGGCAAGCCCGGGGCTCGCCCGTGGTCGGCCAGCCATACTTCGCCGAAGGTACCCATGCCCAGGAATTGTCGTAAGATCCACTCATGGCCAGGGGCCACTTTCTCGCCGGCACGGCGCGCTGGTTGGACCTGCGCGACGAGTCGTTCCATCAACTCCTTGACGCCAAGGTAGGTGCTGCGCGGGTCGCCCTGTGTGTTCAGGAGGCTGGCACCACGGGCCAGGCTGATGAGCACTGCGGCGAGGTCTTCGCGGTCCTCGGGGCGCACCGGAGGCTTCGCGTTCTTGAGCGTTTCGTGAACGAGTTTGCGAACGGCGTCGGGGGTAACGGTGCCGAGCCCTTCCAGCAAGCGGCGCACCTCCGGCCCCTTCAGGTCGATGGTGCGCTGCTTGAAGATCTTCAGGAGTTGGCCGGCGCCGATAGCGCCGGCCGCGGCAGCTGCGCCTTGGGCAGCGCTCAACACCAATCCACCCAGGAATTGCAGAATCGAGAAATCCATGTCACGGGCTCGCGGGGACTGATACAACGGGTTGATACGCCTGTTCTAACATGGCAGACTCCACGGGGGAAACGAAAAAGAGAATCTGGCCTGAACCACCGCGCCACTCCGCGACTCTACTTCTGGCCGAACCCGCGTTCTGTGCGCGGACTTGGCGCAAGCGACGGAGTCCACGACCACCCGCCTCTCCCCGAACCACCGCACGGCCTTGATGAAGGGACGAGCACCATGTTCCGCTCCTGCCAGCTGACGCTCCTCTTCCTCATGTTCACGTTGCTCGCGCACACCCTGACGGTGGACGCGCAGCAGGCAACGGACAAACAAGCCGCCCACGCACTGCCGCGCACAGACCTCCACGGCGACCCGCTGCCACCGGGAACCCTGGGCCGCCTGGGTTCCGTGCGCTTCCGGCAGCCGAACGTCCTCCTCGACCTCGCTTTCGCACCAGACGGGAAGACCCTGGCGGTCGCCTCACCGGGCATCGGCGCGCATACGCTGCGGCTCCTGGATGCGGCCACCGGACAGGAGGTACTCCGCTTCCCGCCGCCGCAGCACAACGTCCGGCACCTCGTCTTTTCCGCGGACGGCAAGGTTCTCGTGGGGGCGACCTGGGGTCACATCCACTTCTGGGATGCTATAAGTGGCGAAAAGCTGCGCGAGTTCCGGGCTGCCGAGGACGGCATCGGCGCGTTGGCCCTGTCGCCCGACGGCAAGACGGTGGCGGTGGCGCTGATGTCCTTCAGCACCGAGCGGTATCCCGTCCGCCTGCTGGACTCCGTGACGGGCAAGCGGCTCCACGAACTGGTCGGACACGCGGTCGGCGCCAACTGGCTCGGCTTTTCCGCGGACAGCAAGCGCCTCGCTTCGAGCAGTCCGCCCCGACGGTACGAGGTGGCCCGCGGTCAGATCCGAACCACGCCGGGAATGATCTGCTTCTGGGATGTGGGTACGGGGAAATCCCTCCGCTGTCTCGAAAGTCTGAGCCACCAGACGATCCTGTCCCCCGACCACAAAACCCTGGCCTCGCGGCGCGATTGGCACGCGGACACCTTCACGATCCTGCAGGACGTGGCGAGCGGCAAGGAAATCGGCCGCTGCGAGGGCGACCGCTACGAGCACTTCCTGTTCTCGCCCGACGGCAAGACGCTGGCCACGGGCGGCCACAGCGGACGCCTGCGGTTGTGGGACGCCGGCACGGCGAGGGAACGCAGCCGCTGCGAGAGCGGCGCCAGCGTGTCCCTCAAGGCGTTTTCCCCGGACGGCAAGCGCCTGGCCTGCGTGGGCGACTCGTACCCCGACAACTCGCTGATCCGGATCTGGGACGTGGCCACGGGCACCGAGGTCCGACCGCCTGGGGGGCATCGCGGTCCGTTGACCTGTGTCGCCCACGCGCCGGACGGCAAGACGGTCGTGACCGGAAGTCAGGGAAGGACGGTGCGGCTGTGGGAAGCGACGACGGGCA
>DASPXY010000122.1:0-8868 GCA_035637055.1 Gemmataceae bacterium
CCTTGCCGCGGCGGGCGCCCACTTTCTTCGCGGTCGCCACGTCGAGCGAGAGGTGGACGTGATGCCGGCCCATTTTCTGCAGGCTGCTCGCGAGAATCTCCACGACCGCCCCCTCCGGCGCCCCGTGGTACAGCACCGGCGGCGGCTCCTTCGGCTCCAGTTGCAGATCGACCGGGGCGCTGTGCCCCTGGTTGGCGCGGATGCGCTCGCCGCTGACGTCGAACGAAAATCGCTTCTTGTCGTTCCGCGCCACAACCTCTTCCAATTCGTCCCAACTGATCGGGAAACTGTCCTTGGCGGCACCCGCAAGAAGGGCGTCCACCTCGACCCAGCCGCCGGGGGCCAACGTCAGGCCAAGGGCCTCGGGCTCGTGGCGCAGGTACTTGCTCAGGTATTTGCTGATCCGGACCAGTTTTTTGTCGTCCATTGTCATACTCGGTTGGTGTAGAGGACGCGCGGCTCGACCCGCCCCGGGATGCGGACCACCAGCCCGCCGTCGGGGCCGTTGACCTCCGCCAGGCTCCCGGGCTGGCCGTCGTCGTGGAGTTGCAAGATGAACTCCAGGGCGTGCACCACCGCCACGGTGTTGCGGTCGGCCGACACATCGTTGTAGGACAGACAGCGCATCTGCTCCAGACGTTCGGTCCGCAGGGCAGGGGGGCCGCCGTACTCGACGTAGGCCGCCTCCTCGAAGAAGCGGCGCAGGATCTCGACGCCGTAGCCGCGCTGGCTGCGCTGGCCCCACGGCTCGATGAAAGTCCCGTTGTAATGATGGTTCGGCGTGATCTTGAGTTCGCCCGGGGTGCGGCCCTCGACCGTCACCTCGACGCCGCGCTTGCGCTGATGAGCGTTCCAGACGCCGTTGTCGAAGCGGAACTGCACCTCCTGCTCGACGTAGCCGGGGAAGTTGTTTGGGGTCACCCAGCTCGTGTGGATGTCGAACGCCGCCTCGCGGCCGTCGGGATAAGCGTAGACCATCTGGAGCTGGACCGAGTCCCACGTCGGACCATCGACGGCGCCGACCAGCCCGCGCTGGCCGGTGGCACTGATGCGGGCAAGTTGCCACCCCAGGCTGAACGTGAAGTCAATCAACTTGATGTAGTGGACGGCGACGTAGGTGGCGGGATTGCGTCCCGTGACCCATTCGGCGAACTGGCCGCCGCTGATCTGCTTGGGTTCCAACAGTGAACAGTAGCCGTTGTTGACGTGGCTGAGCACGCCCTCGACAACATGGGTCCGGAGCTTCTTGTGGTCGGGATCCCCCAACTTGTGATAGACGACCTTCGCGAGCACTCCCTTGCGGCGGGCGAGGGTGTCCAGTTCGTCGAGTTCCTGCAAGCGCAGCACGGTTGGCTTCTCGATCAGGACATGCTTGCCGGCCTCCAGGGCCAGACGGGCCGGCGCGAAATGGCGATCGTCCGGCGTCGCAATGCAGACGACATCGACTCCGTGAGCGAGGAGCCCGGGCACAGCGTCGGCGCCGGAGAAGCTGGCAAAGTCGGCGACGCGGCCGGCGGTGGCGCGTTTGTAGCGCTCGCCGCGCGTTCCGGTGCGGCTGGCGACGGCGGCCAGTTCGACCTCGATCAGCCCGAAGTCGCGGCGATACAGGCCCTCGGTATGGAGTTGCTCGAAGAGCGGCCGGTAGGTGTCGTCGAAGATCATGCCCAGGCCGACCATGCCGGCCCGCAGGCGGTTGTGCGTCAGGTTCGGTGGCTGTGGTTGCATGGGGACATGATAGGCGGATCCCGCGGTTTGTCCGCCCGCCTGACTTGTCGCGAACCAACGACCGGACTACACCAGCGAGCGTACACCGGCACCTGCCGGGCGGAACCCATTTCAAGGGAGGACCGGATCATGCGCAGGGTATTGCCCTGGTTCGGACTGCTCGTGATCGTTGGCTGTGGCGGGGGTGAAGGGGGTGTCAGCAGCGCCGAACAAAAGACGATCCTCGATAGCCGAAAACTCAACAACACCAAGACAGGTGCGGAGACCCTGAAACTGTCGCAGTGGGACAGCGAGGTCGTTGAGATAGGCGGCCAGCAATTCAAGCTTGTCCGGGTGGTTGCCACCTCGGTGCCGGACCCAGGCAAGCCGGAGGTCAAGAGCGACTGGCTGTACAAACTGAAGGATACGGAGATTGCCGGAATTCAGGCGAACACCGCGGGAGACGACTGGAAGAAGGGAGTTAAGGATCTGAAATGGACGGAGTGAACGCGGCGCCCCCTGGCTGTCCATGCCGGAGGCGTCCCGAAATCTGGGTGTCAAGGGTATGTCAGCCCGAAGGACGGCCAGACTGACATACCCTTGACACTTCAGGTTCAAGGGTTACACGGCAGCCGGCTGCTTCTTGCCCTTGGCGAACTCGGCGTAAGCGGCCTGCGCGCGCCGGCCCATCTCAGCGGGCGTCACGTCCTCCTTGTGGGTACACAAGGCCCAAACGTGCCCGAATGGGTCGGCGACCTGACAGTAACGGTCCCCCCAGAACATGTCGGCCGGCGGCATCCGCGCTGTCGCCCCCGCCGCGACTGCCTGGGCAAACACCGCATCGACATCCTCGACGTAGAAACTGAGCGTCACTGCCGTGCCGCCCAGGGCCAGGGGGGAGCGGTTGCCCATCTCCGGGCACTCGTCGGCCAGGAAGACCATCGAGCCGCAGATCTTCAGTTCCGCGTGCCCGATCGTCTTCTCATCCGGACCGGGCATCCGCATGATTTCCTGGGCACCGAACGCCTTCTTGTAGAACTCGATGGCCTGTACGCCACCCCGCACGACGAGATGCGGAATAACGCCGCGCATGTCATCCGGGATCGGCTGGACCCCATTCTTGCCATTGTTCATCTATCTCTCCTTTCGCGGTCGGGCGGCTCTCACTGCCGCCGCCCGTTGGCAGGCGCCGTGTTGCCGGCCAGGCTAGGCAAAACGGACGCAGTAGATCGGGGGCAGGTGCTCCCCGAGGGCTTGCCAGGTGTCGCCCTGGTCGTTGGAAACCCAGCACGAACCGGTCGTGCTGCCGAACGCCAGGCGCTGCCCTGTCTCGTCAATGTCGAGGCCGTGGCGATAGGTCAGGTCGTAAGCGTGCTCCTGGGGCAGGCCGTGCCGCAGCGCCTCGAAACTCCTCCCTCCGTCGCGGGTCCGCGCCACGACGACGCGTCCCTCGACGGGGATGCGGCGCTCGTCGCTCGTCCCCGGCACGAACCAGGCGGTGTCGGGATCCTCCGGATGGACGGCGACGGCGAAGCCGAAAGAGGAGGGGGGCACACCCTTGATCTCATGCCACGAGGCCGCCCCATCGGTCGAGCGGAAGACGCCATTGTGGTGCTGCGCCCAGAGATGATCGGGTGCGGCACGACACTGGACGACGCGGTGCGGATCCTGGATGTTCGGGTCGTATTGCCGTTCGGGAGGCATGTAGGCCGCTCGCATGCCGTCGGCGCGGCAGTTCCAGGTCTCGCCGCCGTCCGTGGTAATCCAGACGCCGCCGCACGAGACGCCTAGCGTCAGGTGCTTGCCGTTGTGCGGGTGGACACAGACCGAGTGGATACCGGGCAGGTCCGCGCCGCCGCCGAACCACTGCTTGCGCGCCGGGTGGTCCCAGAGCGAACGGACGAGTTCCCACGAACCGCCGCGGTTGGTGGAGCGGAACAGGCCGCCCGGGATGGTGCCGCACCAGAGCACGCCCGATTCGTCGTCGAGTCCTGGTTCCAGCGCCCAGACGTGCTCCAGGCGCCAGTGAACGAGTTTGCCCCACGGGTCGCGATCCTCAACGCCCTCGGGCATCTTTGGATAAACCGGAGCGGTGATCTCCTCCCAGGTGGCGCCAGCGTCGCGCGAGCGGTGGACTTTGACACCGAAGTGACCATGTTCCAGCACGGCGTACAGAAAGCCGTCGCGCTGGTCGGAGAGGACCATCGGGACGTTGTCACCCAGGAACGAAACACCGGCGATGCGCCAGCGCGTGCCGTCCCGCGCAGCGGTGAACAACCCTTTCCGGGTCGCCAGCAAGAGTCGGTCGCTCATGGTCGTTTCCCTCGCATCCTTTCGGACCGGTCATCCCCCCGAAAGGGCCTGCATGACATAGACCTCAGCGTCGTCTGTGACCGGGTCGGACAGGGCAATGCGGTCGTGAATCTGCTCGCCGTTGATGAAGACCAACATGTGCTTGCGCAGGGCGTCTTGATCGTCGAGGACATAACCCCGGGCTGCCTCGTTGTGGGCGAACACCGCGTCGAGGACGGTTCGCACCGTCGTCCCGCGCACCTCGCAGGGGAGGCAGGCGATGTGGCGCTGGAGGTTCCTGGTGAAGATGACGCGGGCCATCAGCGTCTCCCAAAGTCCTTCGTTGACGCGACCGACGCAGACCTTGCGGGTTGATGAGGTGTTAAGGATCACTAAACAGGCGTTCCCTGTCAAGGTCAGTTGGTCGGGGAGGCGGGATTTTCCGACCGCAGTATTTCTGCTGGGAAAGCCGCGAAATCGCCTGAGCGTGGGAGGGCCAGAAGTAATTAAACATAAGAACCCTTATCGGACGTTAGACTTCGGGTGCTGTCCAGTTTGGCGATTCCCGATCAGCCACCTCGCAAGTGGCTGATGGTTGCCGGTAACGTCCGATAATGGATATTATGTTTAATTAATCGGCAACCGCAAGCCCTTGCGACAGGAGGTTTTGCTTATTCCGGCGGGAAACAATCGCTCGGACCAAGAGTGCCTGCTGCGGACGGCGCCAGCGGCATGCAGACAACCCGCCAGCCGCCAGTGTCGAAGTAGCACGGACGTTCTGTCGCAAGTGCGACCTGAACGACAGGCGGGCGATGAAAGAGACGTGCGAGCGCAAGATGGCCAAGTTCTTCCAGCCGATCCGCGAGCACGGAGCGCGCCTCGAGGCGGGCGGTGATCGTCTGATCCGATAGGTGGAGGTTGCGGAGCAGATCGGCGGCGACGGAATCCTGACCCGCCACTGCGACCGCGGCACGCAACGGTCCATCGTCGGCGTCGAGCAGAGCGGTAAACCGGGCCAGGAGTTGCCGGTCGAGGAGGACGCCGAAGAGAAGGCCATTCCGTTGTGGCTGCCAACTCCCAGTGCCTTCGCACTCCGGACAGGGGATATCGTCGCCCGCTTCGCCGAAGATCGCGATGCCTCCGCAACATCCGCAATGTGTCAACGGGGCTACCGGCCCGACCCAAGCCTTCAGGTCAAGCCAGGGAACCGCACGACCAATGGGGCGAGCGGTGAGGAACTGTGTGAATGCCTTTGTCGCGCGTTCCGACGCTTCGTTGACGCCCTCGACCCTCCAGGGCAGAGCAACGAGCGCGCGGCCGTCCGTCGCGACTGTCCACCACTCCCCTTCGCCGAGGCGGACGAGCAACGGTTTGCCCATATCGACCCAGTTGCTCGGCGGGGAACGCAAGCACAAACTTTTAAGCCATTCAAGAGTGACCATAGAGCAGTTGCGGCGAAGGATGATCGCACTCGAAGTTGCACTTTTAGAGCGAGCATAGGCAAGTGCGGCAGCGGCGTCAACAGACGCCAGGCCCCTTGGGCTTGACTGGTCGCGCTGCGTAGAATGGCAACATCGGGATACCGTCCGCGAAGGCAAGCGACGATCCCCACAATCCCCTCTCATCCGGAGGCCCCATGAAGCATCACGAAATGCTTGCCGCCCTGGCGCACGAGTTCGAGTTGTCGTTCCTCGCGACTGGCCTGACCCCTGTCGCCCGCCAGTTCGGCGACGGCAACACGAGCGGCTGCCTGGTGACGGCGCTCGACGTCAGCGAACACGGCAACACCGTCCCGACGACGTTCGCGGACACGCTCAACCACGACGTGAAGCGCGTGGAGCGCGTTCGCGAGTACCTGCGCACGAAGTTCCCCGGCGCGGACGCGCCCTGGTGGGCGACCTTCGTCGGTTACCTGATCCTGGGCTACGATCGGATGGCAACGTGTCCGCGCCAGTGGATGCAGCGGACCTGCAACGAGGAATGTCATCTGGCCGATGTCAGCCCCAAACTGCTCGGGGCGGCCGTCGGCGGCCTGTTGCGCTACCGGCTCCTGTTGGTGAAGCCCGTGCAGGAGCGGACCGCGAGTCCCGTTCGCAGGCCGAGGAAGGCGCTGCAGAAGAAACGGCGCACAGCCGCCATCGCGGTCTGACCGCGCCCCGGCAAAGGATGAAGGATGAATCGGAGCCATTTTCTATTCATCCTTCATCGATCCTCTTTGGTGGAGACAAGTTCCGGCGCTTGCCGGATCTGGGCGGGCGCCTCTCCCCTGCGCTCAACGCCCCACAGCCCCAGGGCGCTGAGCAGGTAGGTCACGCCGAGGCCACCCCCGACCCAGGAGATCCAGCCTGCGGCGCCCGTTCCAATGAGGCCCCCCAGCAACACCGACGCGGTCAATGTCCCGAGCGGCGTAAGCAGCCCAATGGTCCACGCGCGCACACGCACTCGCAATGCCTTCGAGAACTTGTTGCTGAGCAGTTGCATCAGAGGGTTCCGCAATCCGAAGCGCAGCTCCGTCTCCAGCAGGCGGCAGAAGATCGCGACCCCCAGCGTCATCGGGAGCAAACACAACAGCGCCCCGCCACAGACGATCGCCCCATACGCGAGATACGCGCCGCCGACTCCGACCCAGGCGACCAGCCGGTTGACTAGCAGGAGTTGCACCAGCAACGACAGCAGCAGTGCCACCTGCGTGTAGCGCCCCAGGAACTCCGCCAGTTCGCGACTGTCGGCAAAGTAGCCCTGGAAGAAGGCGTTGTACTGGTAGTTGAGGAACCAACGAACCACCATGTACAGCACCGAGGAAATCGTCATCCAGAAAAGCAAGGGCGACGCCCAGACGAAACGGACGAAACTGCCCAGGGATGTCCGGGCCTGCCGTTCAAGTGCCCTGTCCTCTGCAGGGGCGAATGTCGCCGGGTCGCCGTGCTCATCCTCGGGAGCGTGGAGCGGTCGGAACCGTCGGGAGACGACTACCAGGACACCCATGCACACCAGGCACAGACCGAGGAACACCGGCACCAGGTTCAACGGCCCAAGTGGACCGCTCAGGTGCTCCAGGAGCCAACCACCCGCGATCCCCCCTACCCTGCCCCCCGCGTAGACCACCGGCAGCACCCGGTTCAGTTCCTCGCGGCTGAAGTAGTCTTGCAGATAGGTGCCGAAGTGCATGAGTACCAGGGTGAACGCGATCTCCCGCGTCACAAAGAGGGCCCCATACCACGCCGGCCCACCGTCCAACCAGCGCAGCGCCGCCCACGCGGTTGCGTACACTGCCACTGTGCCGCCAAGGATCGCCTGGAACATGCGCTGGCCCCCAACTCGTTCCGCGACCCAGACATAGCCGCCGATCAGCACCACGTTCGCTATCGCCGTGATGGCATAATACAGCGGCAACCGATCCGCTCCCACGCGCTTGACGAACAGGGCCAGGGACACTCCATCGGCCACCGAGAATGCACCGAACAGGAGCAGGTAGAAAAGAAAAAACGGCCAGGCTCGCCCTAACTCACCAGGTTTGAGATACAGCAACTCGCTGACGCTCCGCACAGCCTGGCCTCCTGCAGCAGAAGTGAGAAGTCGGGGGTATCGAGTACCGAGTACCGAGCACCAAGAGTGAAATCCCGGATCGCAGTCCTCCGTACTCCGTACTTGGTACTCGGTACTCGGTACTGGGTACTCGGTAGTGGATCCTCCGTACTCTGACCTCTTCCGAGTCATGCGTCACTGAGCAACTGGCCGTTAACCACGCCTTCAACCGCACGTGAATCATGAATCGGCAGACCCAGCCGCTCGGGCCGCTGCTGCACCTGATCCAGAATATGCCTCACGTACCCGACGCAGGAGGCACAGACTGCCTCCAGCTCCTCGCGCTTGATTTCCAGGAGCGCCAGCGTGTCGGTGTTGCAGAGCGGCAGCATGAAGTCGGTGCCCTCGCGCTGCTTGGCCTCCGCCGAGGTAGTAATGTTATTGATCAGACTCAGACGCGCCGGCCGGTCCGCGTCGTAACCCTGGCTGGAGATCTTGGCAATCGAAGGAAATGCCTTCAGGCTCATCCCGTCGCGATAGACCACGATCCGCACCTCGTACTTGTGGCCGTGCAGCGCGTGGCCAGTGCGGCGAATCGTACAGGTGTCCACGAACTCGCACAGCGTATAGGGCAAGGCACCACCGACGGCGCCATAGTAGTGCTCGGTCACACGGAGGGAGTGGTCGATCTTGCCGAGAATCCCGTCGAGTGGTTCGTCCGGGTCGAGGAAGAACTCCAGGCCATGCCCGAGCCCGGTCCCCTGCGGCTTGATCACTACCTTCTTACCTTGACGAAGCCAGCCGACCACACCCGCGATCAGTGCCGGACGGCTTTCAACTCGGAGGAACTCGACATGGCTCGGGAGGAGATGGCTCGGCTGGGCCCGAGTGTATTCGTTGAGCAGACCATAGGTGACCCCCTTGTCCGCACCGGCCAGGAAGCAGCGGTTCATGGTGGCCAGGTGGCTCAGGTCCACCAGGTTGCCGAACCGGCTGACCACGTTGAGGCAAAAGCGATCGTTGACCGCTGCCGTCACCGGCCGACCCCACAGGGTCAACCGCCCATTGCTCTCCACTCTGAGTGTGTTCAGGAACTCCTTGATGTAGCCCAACACCACGGTCGGCCGATCGGTTTGCAGCGTCTCAGGGTCGTCGGTCAGTTGGGCCACCGTCAGTACACAGGCACTACCACCACGTGCCTCGAAGCCGCGCTTGAGGGCCTCTGCGTACAGGATCTTCTCGTGGATGAGGTGATTGCGGCGCGGCTGGCGGCTGGACTCCAGACCCGAGCACGCGACCAGCACCAGGGCATCGGGTTCGGGGAGTGCTTCTGCCATTTCGGTCAGG
>DASPXY010000123.1:0-3309 GCA_035637055.1 Gemmataceae bacterium
CCTCTCTTCGAGGTTCCCGTCAAAGAAGCGACCGATTACCGGGCTAGAGCGGTTCGTACTCGCATGGGATACAGTAGGTCAGGCTTTCCAGCCTGACCGTCAGGCTGGAAAGCCTGACCTACTGCCAACGCCAGTGCGAACCGCTCTAGAACAGGAGACATTCACGATTTTTGCGGTCCTACGGACCGCAAAAATCGTGAATGTCCCCTTTTCTTGCCCCTTTTCTTGCCCTGGGACGCCGCGGTATAATCCCAGTGCGGGTAGCGCTTGGCCGAAGTATACTCACTTACCCTCGGGAGATGGTCTCATGTCCACGGTTCCGACCAGGCCGACACCAGCCCCACCCTTGACGGAAACACTGGAGGAGCGCTTCCGTCGGCTGGAGGCAACCTGGATTGCGGAGGTGGGACATCATTCGTCCACCACCGTCCTGCGCAATCACCCTGCCTTTCAGGAAATCGTCTGCCTGGGGGAAGGGGTCGTGCCGCTGATGCTGCGCGACCTGGGAGAGCGGCCGCGGCTTTGGGTTTGGGCGCTGCCGGAAATCACAGGCGCTGACCCAGTGCCACCGACCGACCGGGGGAACATCGCCCGGATGAGCGAGGCCTGGCTGCGCTGGGGCCGGGAGCACGGCTACTGATGGCCAAGAAGTTCGAGGATCTGTTTCCCAGGCTCCAGGGCAGCGCCTGGCAAATCACCAGCCCGCCTTCTGACGTGTACAACTGCATTGCCTGGGCGGTTGGCGACACAACGGCGTGCTGGTGGCCCGACCCCGACGGAACCCATTGGCCGGACGGGATTCCTCTGGAAGAGACGGTGGCAGCATTCCGTGCGGCGTTCGCGACCCTGGGGTATGTGGTCTGCGGGACGGCGGAACCAGAGGCGGGCTTTGACAAGATCGCCCTGTTTGCCGACGCGCAAGGAGTTCCGAAACACGCCGCCCGGCAACTTTCCAGCGGTCGCTGGAGCAGCAAACTCGGCCTTCTGGAGGACATCGAGCACGGGTTGGCAGACCTGGAAGGGGTGGAATACGGCACGGTAGTCCTGCTCATGAAGCGGCCTGTGCCGTCGGCCGCGAGCGGGAAGTCCGCCCCAAGGGAGGAGTCAGCCGCGCCAAAGGAGAAAGGGGCGGGCGGAGTTTAGCGGTCTGAATTGTGAAGCGAGTCCCAACCCTTTATTCCGCGGGGACTCGAATTGACATAACTATGTCAATTCGAGTCCCGACCCCTTTCTCGTCCCAGCCGCCGGGC
This sequence comes from Gemmataceae bacterium, assembly GCA_035637055.1. GTDB lineage: Bacteria > Planctomycetota > Planctomycetia > Gemmatales > Gemmataceae > DASPXY01. Next base: position 1,251 of record DASPXY010000123.1, read on the forward strand.
CGGATAGGAGGCACAAACCCACTGGTGCTGTCCCGGTCGGCTGCAGCACCCTGGTTCGGCGACGGCGAGAGCGTTCACCACAGATCGGGGTCTGAGAGTTGATCGGAATGCCTGGCGATGGCGCCGCTCACGATGTTGCCAATCACTCTCGTGTCGGTGATGCATTTCAGGAAGAGCTGGAGATAGTAGTCAAGATCCTGTTCGCTCCCTGCAGCTGTAGACAAACCGATGACTTGGTAAGCGAAAGCAGTCGCCAGAAGACGGGTTCCAGCATCCGGCAAGGACGACAACCTCTCAGCTGCTTGCTGCCGATTCATCACTCGCCCACCGGGCGGCAGTTCCTCTGCCGGCAGGGGCGCAGGCTGTTCCTCAAATGTTGCGGCAGTGGCTTGGTACAGAATCGGCAGGTCGAGCGGGGCCTTCGGCTCAATTCGCTCACCGCAAGACAGCGAAGACGAATGATCCAGCCACGCGAGATGAATTGCCAGGACAGCGCTCCGCTGACGCTCACCCTGTACCGTGTCCATGAATTGCGACGCCTTCTCGGGGTTGAGTATTTGCATGGCGATCCCTTTCGTAAAGTTGCCCTACGGGTGGATGATCGTGAAGTTGAACAGGGCGAGTTCGCCGGCTTGACCGGGGTGCGGCCGAATGCCGGAACGTAGCCCTTGGGCCACCACTCCAGTACTGCTGTTGAATGCGAATGCAAATGTATCCCCACCCGGAACGGCGGGGCGCCCGACGTAGACACGCCACTCGCGACCAACAACCCCGAAAAAGTCGTTGACGACGGGACCATTCCCAGGGAACTGGGCAGCCCTCTGGTTGATGAGCCTCATGCCATCTACCCATGCTTGTTCAGCCTCGGCAATCGTTGCCCCTTGCCTTCGGACCTGCCGCACGTGCTGAATGAGTTCCGGGATGTCACCGGATGGGGCGGTCCCACCTGGCCTCGGCGGCTGCGGCGTAGCGCGACTCGGGGTCCACTGCCACTGGCTCTGAGGGGCGGCACTGGAGTTGTGCACGAGAATCCCCGAATACCCGACCGCGTAATTCTCCAACTCCGCCACCTGTAGGTTATAAACCTTCATCTGGGTGTGCTGCACCGACACGTGGGTGACGGGCACGCGACGGCCGTCCCGTGTGAATAGAATGTCGCCGAGCCGCAGGTCGATGGCGTTGACCCATCGGCCCGGTAGGGCAGCGTTGGGCACCTCGGCGGGGCAATGCTCGGGGACGGGCCGCTTGTCCAGATCCTCCCCTGATATTACCCAAAACGGGTGGCCGCCGGTAGCCTTGATCGTCTCCCCGCCACTCGGCGACGGACCAGCCGGCCGTGCGAACTGAGGCTGCGGAGGTGGTATGGCAGCTTGCTCTCGGGCCGCCGCCATTTGCTCGGGGGTTTGATGGAACACCAACCGTTCCCCATTTCGCTGGGCCGGACGAGGAGGCATCATCCTCGCCTGCACAGCCGAGATGCAGCACCTCTTGTACTTCTTGCCGCTGCCGCAGGGGCAGGCGTCGTTGCGCCCGACCTGAACGCTGGTGCTCATGCTGCGTCATCTCCTTTCTTCGCCGAACTTGGTCTTCGAGCGCGCCCGCGCGCCCTAATCCCTTACTTAGAGCGCGCTGGCGCGCTCTAACACCGCCCATTGCAGACCACTGCACCATGCTCGTCAAGATCAATTCCGGTTCACCTGGCGTTTTTTGGGTCAAGAAAGGGGTGGGGACTCGAATTGACAGAACTCTGTCAATTCGAGTCCCCACCCCTTTCTTGACCCTTTCTCGACCCCAGCAGCGCGCACCTCGAACGGCTGGCCCAGCCGAAGGGGGTGTCAGCGTGGAATGCGATGCAACCAAACCGCCGACATTTCATTGTACGCATGAACAGGAAGAGAGGAAAGGGGGTTTCCGTCCTCAAAGGGACAGATCGAGTCAGACCGCGTCAGACCGACGCCTCTGAGACACGGGCCGGCAGAGGGCGTCTGGACCGGTGTTGGAGTCCCGACTTCAGCCGGCTCCAGCTAAACGGCGAGCGGCTCGACACGAGGCCGGGCGG
>DASPXY010000124.1:0-14101 GCA_035637055.1 Gemmataceae bacterium
TCCGGCGGCAGGTGGTGAGCAGCCAACTTGAAGAACGCAGTGGGCATACGGGCTGACGCCATGACAGGTGCCTCCTTTCAGGCAACGCTCTCCTGTCATAACCTCAACTCCCGTGCCAAGTGGTTTTGTCAGAGCCTCTAACGGAGTGTGGGCAGAAGGAGATGACGATGGTTATCACCCTCGACGCAGAACTGGAGGCTGCCTTGAACGAGGTGGCCCGCCGCCAAGGTGTTGCGCCCGAGGTGTTGGCGCTCAATGCCTTGCGGGAGTGCTTCCTCGGCGCGCCCCCTTTGCTGGAGCCCCAAGACGAGTGGGAACGGCGCTTGAGGAGTGTGGCGACAGACTGTGGCGTATCGCTCTCCAACGAGGCGGTTAGTAGCGAAGGGATCTACGACTAATGGCCTACCTGCCGAGCAGCGGCAGTTCCAGCCGGAAGCAGGCGCCGACGCGCTGCGCGTCGTTGCACAGCGTCAGCGTCCCGCCGAGCAGCCGCGCCCAGCGCTCCGCCAGCGCCAACCCCAAACCGACGCCGCCCGCCGTCACATCGGCGCTGTGGCCGCGGCAGAACGCCCGGAAGATCGAGCGCTGTTCGCGCTTCGGTACGCCGGGACCGCGATCCTCCACCTCGATCACCACGCTCTGACCAGCGAGCAAGGCGCGCACCCAGATGTGGCGGTCCTCCGCATCGTGGCTGTACTTGCAGGCATTGTCGATCAGGTTACCGAGGATCTGCTGCACCAGCTGCACGTCCGTTACCAGAGCCGCCCCATCTCCCGCGCCGCCATCGACCATCAGATCCTTCCCGGCGGAATGGCAGCGTTCTTGCCAGGTCGTGCCCAGCTCCTCCAAGAGCGTCCCCACGGTGGTCTCGGTCTGTACCAGCCGCGGGCGCTGGTTTTCGAGCCGGGAGAAATCGAGGACGTTGCCGACCAGCCGTGTGAGGCGATCCGTCTCGGTATTGAGAGTTTCCAGATATTCCGCCTTCCTTTGCTCGTCTTTGACGAGGCCGCCAGTGAGCATGTCCAGATAGAGCCGCAGCGTCGTCAACGGCGTCCGCAACTCGTGGGTGACGGCGGAAACGAAACGAATGCGTCGCTCAGATAGGTTCAGTAGCGACCAGCCGCCCAGGCCGACCGCCCCGAGCGCGACCAGCGCCGCCGCCCACGCCAGCCCCAGGCCCATGCGCAGCGGCGTCCAGCCGAGGCTCGCCTCCGCGACCGGGGCCAACTCGGGGGCGGGTCCGGGCGGTGGCAGCGGCGGCACCGGGGCCGGTCCCTCGCCGGGGTCGAGTTCCACAGGCAGGGCCGTCATGGTGCGTTCGGGATGGGGCGGCGGATCAGCGCGCAGCGGCAGCACACGGGCGCGGGGGAAGAGATCCGCAACCTCGTCGGCGAGCAGTTTCTGCAAGCGCGGCCAGTCGAGGACAATGCCCTGGCAAACCTCCCTCGGCTGAGGCAATTTGCTCTGGCTGCACTGGTTCAGGGTGACGACGGCCAGACCAACGGGCGCGGCGGCGCCGGGCCAGGCGCTCAGGACCGCCAGTTCCTCGACGAGGCGACTGGTGATGCGCACGCGCCGCGCCACGATGAGCCGATCCTTGCGGCCGTCGGTGAGCAGCCACACCGGCGTCATCGGGCCCAGGCGGACGAGCACCTGATCGCGTAGGCCGACTCGCGGCCGACCCGGTCCGGCCGGGTTCATCAGGTAGGTCACGCTCTGGACCGCGGTGGAGGCGTTGTCGCCGTAGACCCCAAACCTGTCCCTGCCTTCGTTGGCCATTTGCGAACGGACATTCACGCGGCTGGGATAGCCGCCCCCTGGATCTTTCCTTCCCCCGAGAGCGGCCTGTTGCTCCGTGGGCGGACCGAACTGGCTGGCTGGCGGTTGATCCTTGTTCTTGTTCCACGTCGTGCCGTTCGGCCCCCCGGACTGGGCGACGTTCTCCAGAATGGCCTCCTGGGCCGGTGTGGCGAGCTGGACTTCCTGACGGTAGACCTGGCCCAGCAGCGTTTGCGAAGTGGCGGAAAAGGAGAGTTCGTCGAGCAAGTGCCGCCGTGCGTCGGTAACGTTGCTGAAGTTCACACTGTTCTTGGTGAGCTGCCGCTGGTAGGGCTTCGACAGCACCTGCGGCGAGTCCCAGCCGTCCTCGGCGGACGCCTGGAAGTGGAGCAGCATCCAGTCCGGCAACTCGGCATTGAGCAGCGGCGACGGCTCCAGCACAGTCGCCGTGTCGAGGCGATTGCCCTTGGGATCAAGCACAATCGGCGGGGCGAAGACAGCGCTGTAATGGTTGTAGGGGCGCATGTCCTCGCGCGCCAGGATCGGGGCCATGCGGCTGTCGAGCTTCCACAGCGCCAGGCGTAGACGATGCAGGAACTCCTCCTGCGCCTGCGCCTCCTGCTCCGCACGTTGTTGTTGCTGTGCCTGTCGGGTTTGCTCCTGGGCGCGCTGCCAGAGGCGCAGTTTCTCGTCGCGGTCGGCTTGCAGGCGCGCCTCGTGTTGTTCGCGCTCCAGGCGCAGCGCGGCGGTGGTCACCCAGCCAAGCCCGCCGGCGACCAGGCCGCAGATGAGCAGAAAGCCAGCCAGCCCACGCCGTTTGCCGCGCAGCCAGTTTCTCATGAAGCGTTCCCTGAAGCAGCATCGTCGGATACGGGCAGCAGATCCGGGCTGGCCATGTATCCCTGAGCGCGGACGGTGAGGATGGCCTCCGGCGTCTGCTTGCCGGAGGGGTCACGGAGCTTGGTACGCAAGCGGGCGATGTGCATGTCGATAGTGCGCGTCTCGATGCGCTGCGGCGAGATGCCCCAGAGGCGGCTGAGCAGTTCCTCGCGCGAGACGGCACGCTGTTGATGGGCGACGAGGAAGCTCAGCAGGGCGCTCTCAGTCTCGGACAGTTCGCCGCGCACGTGTTCCGACCAGCGCACCTCGCGGCGCTCGAAGTCGATCAGGGCGTGGCCGAGACGGGCGGCGCGAACGTCCGGCGGCCGGCCCAGCGAGCGGCGCAGCACCGCCTCGACGCGGGCGAGCAGCTCGCGTGCGGAGAACGGTTTGACGACGTAATCATCAGCCCCCATCTTGAGACCGCGGACGCGGTCGTCCTCGGTGCCGCGGGCGGTGAGGATGATGATGGGCAGCGTCGGCCGGACCTTGCGCACCTCGGCGAGGACTTCGAGACCGTCGCGCCGCGGCAGCAGCAAATCGAGCAAGACGAGATCGACGCCAAGGCGGATGGCCTCGTCCTGCCCGCGTGCTCCATCGGCGGCCTCGACCACGTCATAGCCGGAGGCACGCAGCGCGTCGCCGATACCGCGACGGATGGCCGCCTCATCCTCGACAACCACAATGCGACCCGGAGGCATGGTCTGCTCCTTGTTCGGCCGCTTGCGGGTTAGCGGTGGCCCGAAACCACTGCTAACCCGCAAGCGGGTATGCGGTCAATCGGGAATTTTGATGCCGCGCGTCGCTGCCTGGAGGCGCAGCGTCTCGCGGAGGGCCGCATCGAACACCTGGGTGGTCTGACCTTGCTGGCGCTTCAGTTCCTTCTGAATGTGTGCGTTGCGCTGGACCGTCAGCTCGTCGATTTGCTTCTGCAGGGACTCGCGCTTCGCCGCCATCTCCTTGACGTGGGCGACGCGCTGCTCCGGCGTCAGCTTGCGCAGCGCCTCGGAGAGTTCCGCCTCGGGAACCTTGGTAACGTCAAACTTCGGATCGTGCTTGATGCGATCAACGAGATCCCAATCGTCGCAACGATACAGAGCACTGTTCTTGGTGACGATGCGCGACGCGGCGACGTAGGCGCCTCCCTTGGCGGCATTGGCGTCCTGGGCGAGCTGGTTTTGCGCCTTCGACTCGCCCTTCTTACCGTAGGTGACGTAGGTGCCGTTCATCTGGGCGCCCAACTCGACGAGTTTCTTGTCCATCGGCGTCGCGACAACCGGGACGGCGCCGCGGTTCTGGTCGATGCTGGCGAAGCGGCCGCCGGTCAGCTTGGTGAACTCGATCCAGTCCCTGGCGTCGCGGTGCTGCGCCGGGCCGCAGAAAATCGGGTTGATGATGATGTTTTTCGCCTTCGCCTTGTCGGCGGCTTCCTTGAGACTGACGACCTTGTCCTGCGAGGCGGGCTCGTTACCACAGACAAAAATGATCTTGAGAGCGTCCTTGTCCTGTGACCAGGGTTGTTGCTCGACCGCGTCGCGGCAGACGCGCGTCACGTATTCGAGGCCGCCGCCGATCTTGAGAGCGAACAGTTTCTGGTAGAGGGCGTCGAGGTCGGTCGTCAGGTCGAGTTCGCGGCGGACCCAGCCGAGGTCGGCGGAGTAGCCGTTCTTGGCGGTGCCGCCGTAACTGTAGAGGGCGACACGCAGGTTCGGCGCCGGCTGGATCCGAGCCAGTTCATTGACGATGTCCCAGAGCTTGGCGCGTGCGCTGTCAACCAGCCCGTTCATGCTGCCGGAGATATCGAGGCAGATGCACAGGTCGATGTTCTTGGCGGCCGGCTTGGGATCCTGGGCGGCGGCGCGCGGTTGGCCGGAGCCGACGGCACCGACCAGCAGCGCCGCAAGGGCGATTTTTGCGAGGTACTTCATGGCGAACTCCTGTCAACAGGGACAGAACAAACAGAGTGCCAGACAAAATCATGGAGCACAAAATCATGAAGACCAAGAAAGAGAAGAGGAAAGCACCTCCTTCCTCCTTCTCAATTGTCTTATGATTTTGTGCTTCATGATTTTGTCTCTCTTGGGGTCTTCCTACCGGCGCGGGGCGGGCGCCAGGATGACGTCAAAAGTGCCGGTGCGGTACGCCTGACCGCCGGCGGTCTTTTGCTCGCGCAGATCGATGATCAGCGACTCGCGAATCCAGGCATCGGTCTTGTTGTGCGGGTCGCCGCGGAAGTACAGCTGCGTGACGAGCTGCTGGTAGCCGGTGTGGCGCACCATGTAATGAATGTGCGCCGGCCGCCACGTCTTCGGGCCGATCTGGTAAGCGCCGGGGTGGATCGTCTCGTACTCGTAATAACCATTCTCGTCGGTGATCAGGCGGGCGCGATTGAGGAAAACATTGCGCGCCGGGGGTCTTTTCGGATCGTCATTGTCGTAACGACCGGTAGCGTTCGCCTGCCAGATGTCGAGGATGGTGTTGGGGAGCGGTTTGCGGGTATCGCTGCCCCAGACACGGCCGCTGACGAGCAGGACCGTGCCAGGTTCCAGCGGCGGCGTGATCTTGGCGCGGTAGGGGGCGCCTTCGCGGTAGAACGGGCCGAGGATGTTGTCTTCAGTTGGCCGGAAGTTGGCCGGCTGGTTGCCGCCCGCCGGCTTCTGCCGGCGTGTCTGCTCTCGCAGGTAAGCGCCGTAGGTGCCGAGGTCGCCGCTGGCCTCGGTCGGCAAGACATCGGCGGCGAGGACCAGCCCGGAGGCCCCGACCACGGTCAGGCCCTGCGTCAGAAACGAGCGCCGGGAAGTTGTCATGCTCTCCCTTTCTGTGCGGAAGAAAAGTTGGCCACCCATTGGAAGAGACGCCGCCGACCCTGGGAAAGATTGTCTGGCTGCACGGCGGGGGCGATCTTCGCCACTATTCTAACCGGAGATGAGATGGCGGTCTGTAACGGAATGGTAACGATGGACCGGGTCGAAGAGCGGCGTGCCGGAATGGCATTCGAGGCCGTCAGGATTGGTCCGGCTCGTACTCCGGAAACAGCGGCAGCACGCGCTGACGAGTGACGTTGTGGAGGCGAAAGGTGACCGGCGCGTAGACGAAATCATCCCACAGGGTGACGTAGAGGCGACGCAAGCGTTCGGCGCGGGCGTCGCCCCGTTCTTCGAGCAAGTCGCAGAGAATCGGGACGGCGTCCAGATCGCCCGCGGCGATCGCGGCCAGCAGGCCCTCAATGTCGGCGTCTTTCACGATTGGTCCTGACGGCAAGAAGGAGGGGCATCAGGGCGTCGGCGGCGACTCCAGTGGCGCCTTGAGAGGGCCCGGAACCTGGTCCCAGGCCGTCTGGTACGTCGCCTCCAGCGGACAGGGCACGTAGCGATCCGTCGTGAGAAAGATCGGCATGTCGGGCAACGGATCACCGACTGCAACCGGCTCGACGTAGGCAACGATCTCCGTGCCGGCGGCGTAGGCTGCCACGGTCAGCGGCTTGTCGGCCGGCAGCGTGAACGGCTCCTCGTGCAGCCGGTCCCAGATGACTTTGTGGATACCCTGCGGATCGCGGCGGCCAGGAGGAAACAGGTCCACGATGAGCAAGTGTACCCCGGCATGAAGGAACTCGACCGCCTTGCGCGCGAAAGCGCGGATCGCATGGCGGCTGTCCTTGTTGCCAGGCGAGACGATCTCGACAATCGCCACCACATCGCCGTCGGGGTGGCGGATGGTGACGCGGTTCGCCTTGCGCGCGTAGTTTGCAGCCTCGGTGCTGGTCACAAACCGGGCCTTTGGCGGCTGGGCCGCGACGGCCACCCCTCCCGACGGGGGGGAGGCGGGGGGCGTAGTCAGTTCGAGGGTGATGACGTCCGCCTCCGGACCACCTGCCTTTTGCTCGACCATGGCGAAGTAACCGGGGGGCAGCCGGTTGGCGTTGAGCGCGTTGGAAATCGCGATCGTCCAGCGCTGATGGAAATCGTGAAAGCGGTTGGAACGGACGCGGGTCCAGTCGTGAATTGGCATGGCAATTCCTCCGCAGTACTGAGTAGCCCTTCCGGGATTGTACCGTCAACCGATCACTTCTTCCGGGCGTCTTGGCGTCCCTGCGATTACCCCCGCACACGCGCCTACCGGCGACGGTTCCGGGTTTGCACTGGTTTCTTTCAGAGGCTATGCTTTCCTGAAGCGGGCAATGATGAGAACCGCTCGCCGGCAAGGAACCCTGTCCCGATAGCGAGGCGGCCACCTTCTCTTCCTGTGGAGACATCATGAGGACAACAAGTAGCTCCCAAGGGGCGCCCGATCACGTCAAGCCGAGAATGCTCTACCGCGAACTCACGGAAAGTGACTTCGCCATCATCCCCGCTGGCGAGTATCCTTTAGGCTTCATCTACCGGGCGGTCCAGGCCAGGTTCCCCGACCTCTGCGACGACTCCTACCTGTGCTCGGCGAATTGCGCGCCCGCTGGGCACACGACACAGCCCGAATGGATGCACGCGGTTCGCCGGGCGCTTGCCCATTACCAGGGGAGCCGCCGAATCTCCATCCCCCGCCGCGGTTGGCGGAACTTCGGCGAGGCCACCTCGTAAGAAGGACCGACCTCCGGCCAACTCATTTCCGCAGGCAAAGACGGCCCTTGACGCCGTCGAGATCCAGATCCCAAACGCTCGCGAGACGGACTTCCACCCCAGCCCCCAAACGATTGAGGAGTGCGGTAAATTCCTCTTCCTCTTCAACGAAATACCAGTCCGATGATGTCCCCATGCGAGGAAAGCGCACCTCGACCAGCACCGGCGCATTCTCGAACAGCCCGGACAAGGCGGCTCTGGCTTCCGTGGTTTCCGGGGACAATATCTTGCTCATCGTCTATGCCTCCGTCTCAAGGAGTTGTGCGAGTTCTGCGAGTTTCGCACTAAAATGCTCGTTGAAGTAGTTGTGAATCGAAACGCCCCGCAAGCACAGCCACAACCGCCGGAAGAAGCCGAGCCGTGCCTCGTAGTGGATGGCATTCACTTCGGGGCTCGAGGTTCCTCCTTCTGTCGGGGTCAGGACCAATCCCAGGGCACGGAGCGCGCTCGCAGGGAGCAACGCCGCCGCGAGTTCTCCCTGTTTTCCCGCTGCCCGAACGGCCTCAATGATCGCCGCTTGATCAGGCTTTGCCACAGACGCAAAAAGGGACAAACCCTTCTCTTTGGGCCGGCGCCTGAATTCGGCAGCCACCAATCGACTCTTCCGGAGCGCAACCACCCGGAGGAGAACCTTGGCATCCATGAGTCTCTCTGGACCTTCTGTCTCTCCCATCGCCTCCTTCCTATTTTGAACAGTGTTCCTTCTCCGCGTCAACCCACCTCTCGAATGTGACTGGCATTCCCCCTGAACCGACGAGCGCATGGGTTCGCAGGGTTGGCCTACATGGAGCCCGTGTCGTGGACAAGTTTATGATCCATCTCCGCCTGATGACGGTCGCCGATCTGCCGCTCGGGATGAGACTCAAAGCGCAGGCCGGTTGGAACCAGGTCGAAGCCGACTGGCTGCGCTTCCTCGATCTCGAACCCGAAGGCGCCTTCGTCGCGGAACTCGATGGGAGCCCCGTCGGAACGCTGGTCGTCTGCATCTTCGGCCCCGTTGCCTGGATCGCGATGGTACTGGTCGATACGGCGGTGCGGCGGCGCGGCCTCGGCCGTGCCCTGATGGAGCATGCCCTGGCGCTTCTCGATGCGCGCGGCGTGCCGACGGTGCGCCTCGATGCCACGCCGCTGGGCCAGCCGCTTTACGAACAACTCGGCTTCGTCCCCGAGTACGTCCTCACGCGCTTCGAGGGCGCCGCGCCACGGGTGGAGGCGACATTTCAGAAGGTGCAACCGGCGCGGGCCACACATCTCGACGAGATCCTCAGCCTTGATCGGAGCGTCACCGGGACGGATCGGAGCAAGATGCTGCGGTGTCTGTTCGCGGAGCAGCCGGACGCGGCCCGCGTGGTCGAACACAACGGCGCTGTCACGGGATACTTGATGGCCCGCCCCGGGGCGCGGGCACTCTTCGTCGGCCCCTGTATCGCCCAGGCGGAGGCCGGGCCGCTCCTGTTCGCCGACGCCTGGCAGCGCTACGCCGGACAGCCGATCTTCCTGGACATTCCGAACGGCAACACCGCCGCTTTCGCCCTGGCACAGTCGGCGGGGCTGACGCCGCAGCGGCCCTTGACGCGGATGGTTCGCGGCGTTCGCATCGAGGAGCGCGTCGCCGATCTCTGGGCCAGTTCCGGCCCCGAGAAGGGTTGACCGGACGCTACCCCACGAACCCCGACCATTGGACACGCCTTTGGTGGTGACCTATGGTTGAGCAGACGACGAGCCCTGTACCGCTCTCTTTCCGTCTCAAGCTGGCGGTATGGGTGCGCCTCGACGAACCGACACCGAACCCCTCGACGGGTGAAGGAAGGGGCAGCTTGTGAATTCCGATGCACCGACGCAACCACTCAACCACGGACGCACTCTCCTGAAAACGACCGATCGGCTCCGTCCTCCCGCGGTCCTCGTGCCGCGCGATGCTGGCCAGGACATGACCGCACAGGGCGACACGCCCTGCATCTTGACCGGCGGACGTGCCGGAGAGGGAGGAGCGACCACAAGTCTCGCTCCTGCCCCGGTCCTCACTGAGGGCCTGACCGATCACAAATTCCTCCTGTGCCTGGAGCGGAATGCCCTGGGCGAACTGTGGAAAGTGCGCACGCCAGCTGGCCGCATGCGCCTGGCTCACCTGCTGCAGCGCAGCGCCGCCACCGCGGACGACAACTGGGTGCGCCCGTTGACCATCCTGTCGCACCCGGCCCTGCCGCCTCTCGAATACTATCGCACCCCGTCCGGTCAGATGGTCTTCATGACCGACGCCCCTGACAAGACCTTCGCCGAATGGTTCGCCACTTGCCGGAGAGAAGGTCGGCATGGGATCCCGCGTGAGGATTTGCTGCTGCAGCTGCGCACGCTGGCTGAGGCGCTCGACCAGCTGTCGCGGGAGCATCGCCTGCAGCACCTTGGTCTGCACCCCGGTTGTCTCTCCCTCAAGGGCGGTCAGGCCCTACTCGGCGGCCTCGGCCTGGTTCAGCTGCTCGGGCCGGCCTCCGGCGAGCGGCTCGGGGCCCTCAATCCGCACTATTGCGCTCCGGAATTGTTTGCCGATCGGCCCAGTCCGCGCTCCGACCAATACAGCTTGGCGCTGATCTACGCCGAACTGGTCAGCGGCGTTCATCCGCTTGGCGGGGGGCCAGGCGCTCTCCGCCCCAACGGCGCGAAACGGCAGGGCAACCCGGAACTCAGCCTGCTTGCCACCGCCGACCGCAAGGTCATCGCCCGCGCTCTCGACCCCGATCCGCGGTTGCGCTTCTCGTCGTGCCGCGCCCTCGTCCGCGCCCTGGAGGTGATGTCGCCGCCGGAGGATGCGGCCCTGACGCAACCACCCGAGAAGTTATCGCCCCTGCTCGTCGCCACCGGCATCGTGCCGGTGAGTGAGGGCGTGGCGTCGCTGGATGGGTTCATCCGGCAGCTCCTGGCGCTGGCGACGGACTCGGTCGCCATGCAGGAGTATCACACGATCTGCTACCGCCTGGAGCCGGGCGAGAACCTCCGCCATCACTGCGCCGTGAGCCTGTTCCCAGGGGCGGCGGTCCTCAAACTGGAGAGCTTCCGGCAGGAGTGGAACGCGGAGACCGTCTTGCAAGATCGGGAAATGTTCATTTTCTCGGTCCAGACGGCGCCGGGTTTCTGGCAGCGGCTTGTCGGCAAACAGGTGGGGCTGGAGATTCAGGTCCGGCTGACGCCGCCAGCACGGGTGGGAACGAAGCTGTCGGACGTGGCGGTGGTGATTCGGCCGTTTGGCTGCGGCCGGGCGCAGGCGGTGCAGCTGCTGGCGGAAATGGGGCCGGTCCTGCTCGAAAGTCTGCGTGCTCACTTGCAGGCGTGTTCGGAACAGCGGGCCCAGGAGCGGCTGGTGTGGAACCAACCGCTGCGGGTCATTCCTGTCATCACCGGCCTGAAGACTGCGGAACCCATCGAGTGCATGGGCAAGGACATCTCGGCGCGGGGCATCGGCTTTTTCCTCCCGAAGCCGCTCGCGGCCACGCATGTTTACGTCAACCATCCGAGCTTGCCTGAGTTGGCCTCGCTGGCGGCGCTGGCCAAGGTGGTGCGCGGGCAGCGCGGCCGCGATGGTTGGTATGAGGTCGGCGCTCAGTTTGCCCCGGAACACCCGGAGCGCTGAGAGGCGTTTTCAAACCCCTCCCCCCAAACCCCCTCCCCGCAGCGGAGAGGGGGAGCAAAGCCAGACATCTTTGCTTCTCCCCCTCTCCGCTGCGGGGAGGGGGTTGGGGGGAGGGGTTCGCCGAAGTCAGAAGGCAACCCACTCGCGCGCCCGCAACCATTCCTCAGGAATCGCTTTCGGCCCGTTCGCCAGCGCCAGGATCCCCCCAACGATGGCGCAATTGGTGTCGATGTCGCCCGCGCCAGACACGGTCGCCCACAAGGCCGTCTCATAGTCGTTCAGGGAGCGGGCAGCGCACCAGAGGGCGAAGGGCACCGTGTCCGGCGCGGTCACGCGGCTGCCGTTGCCCAACACCTCGACCGCCGTTCGCACTTCCGTCGCAAACGGCACAGTCAGCGCCTTGAGCAGCCCTGACCGGGTGTCGCCGGGCGGAGTGAACCGTGCCGCGGTCGCCAACAACTCCTTCCCCGAGCGCCCGGGCGACTCGTGCGTCTGCCACGCCCACGCGGCGGCCACGGCGATCGCGATCGCGCCCGCCTGTCCTTCGCGATGGCCGTGCGTCACTTCCGCTGAGGCCCGAGCATCCGCGACGACGGCGGCCATGTCGTCCGCGAAGTAGGCGCCGACCGGCGCCACACGCATTGCGCCGCCGTTGCCCATCGACCCCTCGCCGTCGAACGCTTCCGCCGACGCCTGCCGCCAGGAGACCCCACGCGCAATGTCGCTCAGGATCAGGTGCGCCGTAGCGCCATACCCGCGGCGCGGGTTCCCCGCGTAGCGCCTCGCAAAACCCTGCGCCAGCGCTTCCTGATCGATCCGACCGAACTCATCCAGCACCCCAGCAATGGCGAGCGCCATGACGGTGTCGTCGGTGTATTTCCAGGGCGCCTGGGGCAGTGCCCGCTGCTCAACGGCGCGGATCAGCGGAGCGGAGCACGAGAAAAAGCGTTCACCGAAGGCGTCTCCGACCGACAGGCCGTCGAGCGCCAGGCGCACGCGCTCCATGCGGGCGGCGTGATCGGCGGGCAGGATCGTGGGGCTCATCAAAAATCCTCCGAGCAGTGGCAGACAGGCTCTGACCCAGTATCAGCGATGTTTCCAGTTATGGCGCGTGACGGTGCGCAGCCAGGCGGGATCGAGGTAGGCGAAGTCGCCGGAGCCGCCGTCCCATGTCAGCACGCCGACCGACCCCTCCTCAGCGCGGGAGTCTAGCTCCAGGTGACTGAGGTGGTAGACGCGCGTGCCGCCGAAATCCCCCTCGACCCGATTGCCGGTGCGGTGGTAGTGGCCGAAGAAGGCGAACGCCGGCCGGGCGCAGCGGATGACCGACCTGATCGCCTCGCTGCCGCTGTCGGCGAGGATGGCGTCGCGCGGCGACTCGTGCGCCAGCAGCACGTCATAGTTGGCGCCACTCAGCGCCGATGTCCCGCGGTGGCTGATGCGGGCGCGCGGCGGGATTCGCCTGCGGGCGCGTGGGGCGCGATCGTCGATGCCCCACAGCGCTCCGACGCGCAGCCCGCCCGGCAGTTCGGCGACGTGGCCGTCGCGGATGCAGCGCAGCTTGCCGTAGGCATCGACCACGAAGCTGTCCGCCACCCGGCCCGCGCGGCGCTCCGTCGCCTTCAACCACTCGTAATCTTCGTGATTGCCGGCGGTGAACCACAGCGCCTCGGGGCAAAGCTCGCCGGCGAAGATGGCAGTAGCCTCCGCGCTGGGCTGTGCGACGAGCCGCATGCCGCCTTCGAGTCCGTCCTTTCCGGTGTGGCGCTTCGCGGCCTTCTCGAAGCGGCTGTCGTCGAGATCGCCGACCTGCAACAGACCGGCGAGGGCGACACCGTGCTCGCGCGACCACGCCTGTGCCAGCCTGAACGCGGGCAGGACGCGGCCGTGCAGGTCGCCGAAGACGAGATAGGTTGCGGGGCACATCGCCGGACTCCCTGGTTGAATGACACTCTCAAGGAGTCGGGAGAAGACGGCAAGGTTCGGAGCGGCGGAACAAGCGGACGACTTTCCCTTGATTCGCGAGCCTTCCCCGTCTACCATAAATCGAACTGACTGGTCAGTCCGCTCCCCAACTGAGGCCGTTCCTTCGTGAAACCAACCCCCGCCAAGAAACCGCGCCGGCCCGTCGATGAAGCGCTCTGGGCCAGTCGCTGCGAGCAAATCCTGGACGCGGCGGCCGCGCTGTTCGCCCGTTACGGTTACGCCGACACCGATACGCAATTGCTCGCGGAAAAGCTCGGTGTCGGCAAGGGCACGCTCTACCGCTACTTCCCCAGCAAGCGCGCCCTCTTCCTGGCGGCAGCTGACCGCGTCATGCGCCGGCTGCACGACTGCATCGAGGAGAGCATCAAGGACGTCACGGACCCACTCGACCAGGTTGCGGAGGCCATTCGCACTTATCTGGCCTTTTTTGCGGAACATCCCGATTTTGTCGAATTGCTCATGCAGGAGCGGGCGCAGTTCAAGGATCGCAAGGAATCGACCTACTTCCAGCACCGGGCGGCCAACATCGAACGCTGGCGCGCCTTGTGGCGCACGCTCATTACCCAGGGTCGAGTCCGCGACATGCCGGTCGAGCGCATCACGGACGTGCTGGGCGGTCTGGTCTACGGTACGATGTTCACCAACTACTTTACCGGACCGCGGAAGTCCGTGAAGGACCAGGCCCAGGACATTCTCGACGTTGTCTTCCACGGCATCTTGACCGACGCGGGACGCCAAGGTGGCCGGAAAGCCCACGGGCCGCGGCCCCTGGACTAGTGAAGGAGAAACCTGTGCAGACATCTATCCGTCGTGCGTGGCTGCTCATATTCCTCCCAGCTTGCTCTCTCGCCGGTTGCGGCCAAGGTCACGGTCCAGGCGGACCGCCGCCGCAGCAAGCTCCGGAGGTCGCGGTGAGCGCGCCGGTGTGCAAGAAGGTCACCGATTACGAGGACTTCCCGGGCCGCATCGAGGCGACCAACGCCGTCGAGATCCGGGCGCGCGCCACCGGCTACCTCATGAAAGTGCATTTCCAGGAAGGGACCGAGGTCAAGCAAGGCGATCTGTTATTTGAGATCGACGATCGGCCTTATCAGGCGGAACTGCTCTACGCCGAGGGAAGCGTCTTGCAAAACGAGGGCCGTCTGCAGCGGTTGGAACTCGATCTGCGGCGCGCGGGCGACCTCCGCCGGCGCAATGCGATCAGCCAGGAAGACTTCGA
>DASPXY010000125.1:0-2490 GCA_035637055.1 Gemmataceae bacterium
GCAATCTCGACCAGCGCGTCCCGCACCTCATGGACCTCGGCGAACCGCTCCAGCACGGCGACCAGGCGGCGGTGCTCGCGCTGCGCGATTTCGAGGTCGATGATGTCGTCGTAGAGGTAGTCTTCTCTCGTACCTGGAGTAACGGCGACCAACTCCTTGCCAGGTGTGTGGACCAATACTGAACGGAGCGCACCAATTTCCGATGTGACGTGAACTCGCGGCATGCTGGAGAAACTAACGCCAACACAAAAAGGCGTGGAACTGCGTGAAAGGGCGTGAAAATGCGTGGGGTTGACACGCCGTTACACGCAGTTGTTGCTGTTAACGATTGGCCAACGAGTAACTGAGGGTCTCCAATTCGAGTGCCATGTTCACCGTTTTCACCTCGACATCGGCCGGAACGTTGAGGGGCACCGGCGCAAAATTCAGAATTGCTTTGACGCCACTTCTCACCAGCCGATCCACAACCTGCTGCGCCGACTCGGCGGGCGTCGCCACGATCGCGATGTCGCTCGGATCTTTTTTGAGATCGGACTCGAGGTGCTTGACGTCGCGCACCACCAAGCCGTTCCAGCGCGACCCGATTTTGCGCGCATCCTGATCGTAGATCGCGGTGATGTGAAAGCCCCGCTGGCGAAAGCCGTGATATTGCACGAGGGCCCCGCCCATCCGCCCCGCCCCGACCAGCACGACCCGGTAGCCGCGCTCCAGGCCGAGGATGTCGCGGATGCGGCGCGTCAATTCGGGGACCGCGTAGCCGAGGCCCCGCTTGCCGAACGACCCGAAGAACGAAAGGTCTTTCCGAACCTGCGCGGAGGTCGTGCCGCCGAGGCGGGCCAGCTCGCCCGAGGAGATCGTCGCACGACCCTGGGCATTCGCCTGCTCCAGGAAACGCAGGTAGACGGACAGCCGCCGTACGGTGCTGTCGGAGATCTTCCGCATTGTGAACTATTTCACAATTGCCGACTCCGGCGCAAGAGCCGCACGAACGCTTCCGGGGGGAGGCGCTCGGGCCGGATCGTCGGCTCGAATCCCAAGGCGCGCAGGTCCGCCTCCTTCATCCCTGGCACCGCGTTCTTAAGCTGCTTGCGGCGGTGGCTGAAGCACGCGGTCACGAACCTGCGCAGCGGCGCGACCTCGACGTCCATCACGAGCGGCTGGGCAAGCGGCGTGAGCCGGATGAGCGCGCTGCGCACTTTGGGCGGCGGCCGGAACGCGCCGGGTGCGACCGTGAACAGCTTCTCTACGCGGGCGACCGCTTGCACGCCGACCGACAGCGCACCGTAGGTCTTCCCGCCGGGCTCGGCTGCGATGCGGTCCGCAACCTCGTCCTGCACGAGAAACACGATTCGCTCGGGAAGTGGCGGCGTCAGCGCCTTATCGATCAACGGTGACGTGATGTAGTAAGGGATGTTGCCGATGATCTTGAAGGGGCTGGGGCTTGGGGCCTGGGGCCTAGGGAGGAGCGCGTGCCAGTCGAGACGCAGGGCATCACCGTGGACAACCACGGGCGCCCCCTGGCCCGAGGCCCCAGGCCCCAGGCCCTCTGCAAGCGCACGGTCCTTTTCGATCGCAATCACCTGAACACTTCGAGCGAGCAGCTCTCGAGTAAGAGTCCCCTGCCCGGGACCAATTTCAAGCACTGTCTCGCCAGGCGCACAGTCGAGCGCATCCACGATTCGCCCGAGAATGTTGGGATCACTGAGGAAATGCTGGCCCAGCCGGCGAGCAGTCAAACTTTGAGCAGAACGAGCGTGCGGTCGTCGTTGGCAGGCGCGCCGCCGCTAAAGGCAGCGATGTCGGTGAAGACGGCTTCGAGAATGTGACGCGCCGGGCGGGCGCGCAGGTTGACGACGTGGTTCAACACCCGCTGCTCGCCGAACCGTTCGCCGTTCGGGCCGGGCGCGTCGGCCAGGCCGTCGGTGAACAGACACAGAATCGCCTTGCCCCGCTGGAACGGCAGCACACGCTCCTGGCCGCCGCCGCCCAAGCCGAGCGGCGGCCGTGTGGCTTCCAGGCGGGTGATCGCCCCGGACTCCGGAGAGACGAGAAACGCGTGCGGATGGCCGGCGTTGGCGTAGGTGAGCGTGCCGAGCGCCGGATCCGCGACAGCATAGCAGAGCGTCAGAAACATCTCCGTGTCGGCCAGCTCTTCGGCGAGCGACGTCTCGAGGCGATGCAGCGCCTCGTGCGGTGACTCCGCGGTCTCGGCGTGGATACCGGAGGCCGCCATGGCCAGCGCCATGATGAGTGCCGCCCCGAACCCATGGCTCGAGACGTCGCCGATCATCACACCGATTCGCTCACCGTGCAGGCTGAGGAGATTATAGAAATCGCCACCCACTGACTCCGCCGGCCGGCACCGCGCCGCCACGTCGCCCTTGGACGCGACGACCGCGGGCGACGGCAGCAGCTTGAGCTGCAGGTCGTGCGCCAGCTCCAGCTCGCGGCGCACCCGCTGCTGGCTCAGGTCCTGCTCCACCAGCCGCG
>DASPXY010000126.1:0-2806 GCA_035637055.1 Gemmataceae bacterium
GTCAGTTTCTCGCCGTGGCCTGGCATTGCCTCAATCCCCTACCTCAGATGACCGCAGATGTCCTCTCTCTGTCGTGGCCTACCACTGCCGCCGTCGTGGCTCTCCGGCCCGCCCTCCTCGTGGGGCAGTCGTGGACTGGCCGCGACAGTCGTGGACCACCGAGGGGGGGGAGGGGCCAACCCGCCAAGCCACACTCGGCGCCGCTCACGGCGGTTCCAATACCCTCGGTGACTCAGCAGTCACCCGCGGCCGTCTGCGCTTCTCCTGCGCCGGCCTGTGCGGTCTGCGCCAGGATCGGCGCCAGCTGCTCGTCGAGGTCGCGCACGCTCCGGACACACAGAGCGATGCCTCCCCGCTGACTCACCTGGTCGAGAAAGTGCCGCTGGGCCTCGGAGAGACGGCCCGTGGCGCTCTTGCACTCGACAGCGAGGAAACGGCCATTGCCGAGAACGCCGAGGATGTCGGCAACGCCTTTCAACCCGCGGAACGAGCGGTAGCACTTCCTGCTCGGGTCAAACACACCGCCGTTGTTCGCACGCCAGGCCAGCAGCTGCTTGACGCGCAGGTACTCCAGACAGCCGCTCAAAACATCGGCCTCGCGGGTGCTCACGCGCATCGTTGTTTCTCCCACGGTCTGGGGCCTGCTTTGGTCGAGCCATCCGCCGGCGTGCGGTGACCCTCCAGCACAATGCCATCACCACTTTGCCGCGGCAGCCGGCGCAGGAATGTTTGCCAGCACGCGTCGTAGTCCTGACCCTCGCACAACGCCCGCCAGGTACGCTCACCCTGTGGTTTGAACCAGCCGCGAAAGCCTGGTGGCGCTGGCGGTGGTGTTGAGGTCGGGTACATCGCGCTTGGCCTCTCATCTGCCCCGCTTGGGGATTACGAGTTCGGTTTCCTCACCGATCCCATGCCGCAGGCAAACCTCTTGGACCGTCTCCATCCAGTGGTCATTAACCCGGCCCGCTACTGCGTGGCTCAGATCGGGATCCTCCGCGATCCGCTGTGTCAACGCCTCTTCGAGCTCACTGACAATCAGCGCGGCGTCCAGGTGCCGCTCGCCGCGGCGTCGCAGTTCGCTCCGGACCAGCGCCGCCAACTCTGGGTCGAGCCACTCCCGCCCCCGTAGCCAAACCAAATACGACCGCGGCACATCGCAGATCGCTTTGCCTTCGTGCTCACCCCAGGGCATCCGCTGGTACAACTCATGACTCGCAGCCCCTCCCCGTCCGGGGCTCCCCGTGGTTCTCGAAACTGCTGGGCTTCCTCTGGCACGCGGTGGAACGCATGCCACTGCATTGCAGCTCTTACTTCTTCTAGCTCTCTTCTTTAGCTCTCTTGTTTTGCGCCATAGCTGCAATAGATTGGCTCGCGTTCCATCGCGTGCCAACCATCCCCTCAGCTGCTTCAGGGGCAGTTAGTCCGCGAATCCGTCAACCGGGCGGCTCGCGTTCCACCGCGTGCCAACCGTCGCCGCGACTGCCTCAAGGGGGAACCTCTGGCGGTGTCAGTCGCAACCCGACGTATACCCGAACCCGCTTGTCGCCGTCCCGGGGCTGGCGGGTGTCAAGGGCGGGCAGGACCGCCCGCAGGTCGCGGCCGAACGTCTGTTCGTTGCCGTGGTCGCGCCCCTTCTCCTGGCACCAGCGCTTCCATTCATCGAACAGGTCGCGCACGATCACTTCGTAGCCCGGTCCCACCTGGCAACGCTCCCGCACAAAGGCACCAACCGGAGAGGACAAGTCTTCCATGTAGTCGATTAGTTTCTGGCCGCTCTCCGGCTGCTCGAAGTGGCCACGCTGGCGTAGCCGCAACCATCCCTCGATTGACCAGAGGAGGATGCCGGGCAGCTCCGTCAGCAGCCGGTCCGTCAGCGTGACGTCCTCTTTGCCGAAAAACGACTTGGTCAGCCGTAGGAGCAAGAATCGGCCGGCCAGTGCGCCGCTTGGGTCGTTCAGTCGCGGCAGTTCGTTCGTGAGAATCACGAAGCGCGTCGGGAGTTTCGTCGTGATCTGGTGGCGGTGCTTGCGGTCGATGGTCTGGGCATCCTCCCCGCTGATGGCGAGAAGCCGCTCTATCACGATTGCGGAATCGGTCCGACCCGACACGCGAGCATCGCTGATGATGGCCAAGGGTTTGCCCAGCAGGGGGGCGATCCCGAAGTTTGCCCCCAGACTGGCGAGCGTTGGCCCACACACGTTGTGGATGCCGACGATGGAGCTCAGAATCCGGGCGATGGTTCCCTTGCCGCTCCGCCTCGGGCCGATGATCACCAGGATTTTCTGCTGCCGCGTGTCTGGGGTCAGGGCGTACCCGAAGAATTCCTGCAAGGTCGCGATTGCGGCGGCATCGTTCGGCCACAACTGCGCCAGGAATGCCAACCAGAGGGCCGGGGGCGGGGCGGTCGCGCGGTAATCGTAGTGCAGGGCGTTGAGGGCGAACAGGCGCGGAGTGCAAGGGTACAGGGTGCCGTCGGTAGCCAGTTCGGGGAGGGCGCCGATCCCGTTGGCACACACGAGGATCTCGGTCGGGTCGGAGGCGCCCAGCGGATGGGCGTTGGGCAGGAGCCAAGAGGGCGCCTCCGTTTTCGTCGGCAGCAGGGCAAGGCTCACGAGGGCTTGCAGGGTATCGGCGACGAGCTTTGTCGTCACCCGCCGCGCCGTTGGCTTCTGGTTGCTACTTCCGTCTTTCGCCCACGCCTGAAGTGCGGCGTGGTTCTGGCGGTCGAACTCCTGCTTCACGCGATTACAGAGGCTCGCCTTGATGTCCTTGTCCGCCACCGACTCCCAGGCAAGACCGTTCCAGG
>DASPXY010000127.1:0-4191 GCA_035637055.1 Gemmataceae bacterium
TTTCATGTTCATCATCGCCATCTACGCGCTGATGAACGAAACCTTGATGGCGTTGTGTCTGGCAGGGTTCATCTACGTCTCATGCAGGCAGCAATGGATTCTGCTTGAGACGGGCAGCGAGGACACCCTGTTCGGCTACGATTTCTCGCAGGGCTACACAAGCCTGGAGCGCGACCAGCCGCCCCCGCCGCGCAAGAAGAAACAGAACTTCATCCAGCGCTGGCTGCAGCGCCGCCGCGCCGCCCGGTTGCAGCGCGAGCAGGAGCAGGAGGCCGCCGACGAACGCCGGATGGACGAGCTGCTGGCGAAGATCCAGCGCGAGGGCAAGCAGGCCCTGACCGACGAGGAGAACCGTTTCCTCAAACGGGTCGCCGACAAGTATCGCAATCGTCCGTAGTCCTTGGTTCGTAGTTCCGCCTTTAGGCGGGCCAGACGTCTGGCCGCCTAAAGGCGGGACTACGAACCCCAAGCCGTCCGCGCTTGTCCGGAATACAACAGACGACAGGTTCCAACGCCGTATCACGGACAAGCACATGGCCGACTTCATCGAACCGCGTACCCTCAAAGGCTTCCGCGATTACCTCCCGCAACTGATGATCCCGCGCGAGCACCTGCTGGAGAAGGCCCGGCAAGTATATCGCTCCTATGGCTTTGCGCCCATCGACACGCCGGCGCTGGAGTACGCTGAGATCCTGCTGGGCAAGGGCGGGGCGGAGTCCGATCGGCTGATCTACCGCTTCCGCGATCATGGCGACCGCGACGTCGCCCTGCGTTTCGATCTGACCGTGCCGTTCGCGCGCTTTGCCGCCCAGCACATCGGCAAGTTGGGCACGCCCTTCAAGCGCTACCACATGGGGCCGGTCTGGCGCGGCGAGAACACGGCGCACGGCCGTTTCCGTGAGTTCTGGCAGTGCGATTTTGACACCATCGGCACCACCACCAACGCCGCCGACATCGAGACGGCCCTCGTCATTCACGACTTGATGCGGGCCCTTGGCTTCGAGCGCTTCACCATCCGCGTCAACAATCGCCTGATCCTGAACGGTCTCCTGAAGGAGATCGGCATCGAGGGTAAGACGGCCGACGTCCTGCGCGCCGTTGACAAGCTGCTCAAGATCGGCCGCGACGGAGTGCTGCAGGAAATGGCCGAGCAAACGGGGGTGAGCCGCGAGCAGGGCAAACGCGTGCTTGACCTCGTCAGCGCGGAGGGCACTAATGAGGAGATACTGGATCGCATGGAGCGCGAATTGAGTCGCAACGCACGCGCGGCGGAGGGCATCGCGCGCCTACGCGAGCTGCTGCGTGTGGCGCGCACCGCGGGCGTTGCGGACGAACGCCTGCGCATCGACGTGTCCATCGCCCGCGGCCTCGATTACTACACCGGCGCCATCTACGAGACGTTCCTCGGGGATCTGCCCAGCATCGGCAGCGTCTGCTCCGGCGGCCGCTATGACAACCTTGCTGGTCTGTATACCAAGCAGCAATTGCCGGGAGTCGGCGCTTCGCTGGGCCTCGATCGCTTGCTCGCGGCGATGGAAGAATTGAAGATGCTGCCCGGTGTCTCGACGCCGGCGCCGGTCTTCATGGTGCAGTTCGAGGCGGCGCGGCTGGGCGATTATCAGAAGATGGCCCGGGAACTGCGCGCCGAAGGGATTGGCGTCGAGGTCTATCCGGAGGCGAAAAAGGTCGGCGCGCAGCTCAAGTACGCCGAGAGCCGCGGCTTTCGCCTCGTGCTGATCGCCGGGCCGGATGAATTTGGCCGCGGCGTCTGGAAGATCAAGGATCTGACCCTGAACACGGACGGAACACGGAAGGAAGAGAAGATCGTGCCGACGGCGGACGTTGCCACCGCGATCCGCACGCTGCTGTCCACCTGACAAACCACACCAACCCGAAGCGTTAGCGAGGGAATGGTGGCCCTCGCTGACGCTTCGGGTTTGTATTCGGGCTGGAGGGGTCACCTGCCATGAAGCGATCGAACCCGTACGAGGCGGCGTTTGAAGCCTACCTGCGATGGCATCGCCTCTGCTACATCGCTGTCGATGAGACGCGCCGCTCCTACCTCGGCGAAAGCCTTGTCAAAAATCTCGACTTCATCGTCCACGGTGAGGCTGGCGCACGCCTCCTCGTGGACGTCAAGGGCCGCCGCTTTCCGAGCGGCTCGCCCGGCAAGCAGCGCCGCGTCTGGGAGTGCTGGTCGATGCGCGAGGATGTCGATGGCCTGGCGCGCTGGGCCGAGTTGTTCGGCGAGGGCTTTCAGGGATTGCTCGTTTTCGCCTATCACATCCTCCCCACCGTGGTATTACCCGACGATACCGACGACCTGTGGACCTGGCGCGGCCGCCGCTATCTGCTGCGTGCGGTCCCAATCGACGCCTACCGCGAACACCTGCGCGTCCGCAGTCCGAAATGGGACACCGTCGATCTGCCCGGCCCCGTCTTCCGCGATCTCGTGCGGCCGTTCCACCTCTTCAGCCAGGCCCAGCCCCAGGTAGCCGGCGCGGAGGAAATTCCCTGGTAGAAAGCCTCACCGCCTTGTCCCTCGCTGGCGCTTCGGGCTCCCAAAGTAGACACTTTCACGCGAACCGTGTATAAGAAGTTCAGCAGGCCCGTCTTCTCACCGTTGCCCCAGACCCGATCCCGCATCCCCGCCGCCAAGCACACACCATGAGCGACGCAACTGACCGCCAGCGATTCATTTACTTCTTTGGGGACGGACAGGCCGAGGGCGGCGACGACCTCCGGCACCTCGTCGGCGGCAAGGGCGCCAGCCTCGCCGAGATGACCCGCGCCCGCCTCAATGTGCCCCCCGGCTTCACCATCTCCGCCGAGTGCTGCGATCACTACTTCCGCGCCGGTCAGCAGTGGCCCCCTGGTTTGGAGGAAGAGGTCCGCAAGCACCTCGCCCGACTGGAGCAACTGACCGGCCGTCCCTTCGGCCGCGGCGACGACCCGCTCCTCGTCGCCGTACGCTCCGGCGCCGCCCAGTCCATGCCGGGCATGATGGATACTGTGCTCAACGTCGGCCTCAACCCCGACTGCGTCGCCGCCCAGGCCGAACGCACCGCCAACCCGCGCGCCGCCTGGGAAGCGTATCGCCATTTCCTCGCGATGTTCAGTCGCACCGTCGGCGGTCTGCCTGAATCCGCCTTGAGCGATCTTTTGAGCCAGCTTCTCCGCGATAGCGGCAAGTCCGCTGAGGCCGATCTCGATGCCGACGAGATGTGTACGCTGTGCGAACGTCTCCTCGACGCTTATCGCCGCCATACTGGGCAGGACATGCCGACCGACCCGTGGGACATGCTCCGTGCCGCGATCAATGCCGTCTTCGCGTCGTGGCACAGCGAGCGGGCCGTGACGTTTCGGCGTCATCATCGCATCGAGGGATTGCTCGGCACCGCGGTCAACGTGCAGGCGATGTGTCCCGCCGAGGTCTCCGGCGTCATGTTCACCGCCGACCCCGTCAACCCGAACGTGTCGCGACTGGTCATCGAATCGTCGTACGGCCTGGGCGAGGCGGTCGTGCTCGGCAAGGTCACGCCCGATCGCTTTACTCTCGACCGCGACAGCTGCCACGTTCTGGAGCGTGCCATCGGCGCCAAGGAGCACGTCATCGCCACGCTGGCGCGCGACGGCAAGACCCAGACAGCCACGCGCGCAGAAGCCTCGCTGAGCGATGAGCAACTCGCGGAGCTGGCGGCCCTGGGCTTGCGGGTCGAGGAGTATTTCAAGACCCCTTGCGACATCGAATGGGCGCTCTCGCAGGGGCGCTTTTATCTCCTGCAGGCGCGTCCGATCAAGCGTGCTGCGGCCGTGACACAAGGCCCGACCGAGGCGGAGCGCGAGCAGGTGCGGCGTGAAGAGATCGCGGCGCTCGCGGCAATGGCGGCTCCGGACGGCACCGTCTGGAGTCGCTTCAACCTCTCGGAGATTTTGCCAGCGCCGACGCCGATGACCTGGGCCGTCGTGCGCCGTTTCATGTCCGGCGGCGGCGGCTTCGGCCTGATGTATCGCGACCTCGGCTTCGACCCCGATCCCGCCCTCGACGATGAAGGCATTTTCGATCTCGTTTGTGGCCGTCCGTACTGCAACCTCAGCCGCGAGCCACGGATGCAGTACCGCAAGCTGCCTTTCGAGCATCCCTTTGCCGTCCTCAAGGCCGATCCGAGCAAGGCCGTCTATCCGCAGGTC
>DASPXY010000128.1:0-3199 GCA_035637055.1 Gemmataceae bacterium
GGCCTCGGGCAACCCGTCCGCCAGAGTTTGCAGGAGGGCGCGCGCCTCAGGCGGACTCAGGCTTTCGAGCACTTCAATCGCTCGCAGTTGTTGTAACCGCACGTTGTCGAGCGCTTCCGCTTTTTGGAGCAGTTGCTCCAGGCGCCGCCGATGCTCGTCGGAGAGTTTCTTCTTCAGTTCGGTGCGCAACTCCATCACGATGCTGTCGCCCAATTTCTCCAGTTCCGTCATCGCCCGCTGACGCAGGCGAAAGTTGCTCCAATCCAGGTCAGCCAGCAACTCCTTCAGGTGTTTGGGATCGGCGGTGCGGACGGGTCGCAGCTTGTCGCGCAGCAGCGGCAGGCTCTTCTCCGGGAAGGCGCGCAAGACGCGGATGGCACGGAAGGCCCTGGCCGCATCGGCGCCCGCGAGGTCGTCCCACAGCCCGCGCAGCTGAGTGTCGTCAAGGGTTTTGGGGAGTACTCCCTGGCCGGCGCCGCTCACGTCCCAGAGCAGGACGGTCGCATCGCTGCTGCCGGAGGCGAGGCGTTTGCCGTCGGACGTGAATGCGAGCGACTGTACCCAACCGCGGTGGCCCTGGAGAACCCGGCGCACCTGGCGGCTGCCGGTTTCCCAGATGTGGATGCGGCCATCGTAGCCGCCGGCGGCCAGAGTGCGGCCGTCGGGCGCGAAGGCGAGACTGGCGAAGTTCGGTGCGTCGGGATTCGTCGTCGGCTCCGTGTCGAACCCTGCATACCACCAGCCCAGCGCCCCGTCGAGAGCGTAAACCAGTTGGCGGCCATCGGGAGAGATTGCCAGCGCGCGAATGTCCAACTCGTTCTTCTTTTGCTTGAACAGTTGCCCCGTCGTCCAGTCGTAGATGCGGACCACGCCATCGCCGCCGCCGGTTGCCAATCGCCGGCCGTCGGGGAAGAAGGCCAGCGCCACCAGCGTGCGTTCGTGACCCGTCAGTGTGCGTACCTTCTTGCCCGTTTTGGCGTCCCACAAATAGACATTTTTTTCATGACCGGCGGACGCGATCACCTGGC
This sequence comes from Gemmataceae bacterium, assembly GCA_035637055.1. GTDB lineage: Bacteria > Planctomycetota > Planctomycetia > Gemmatales > Gemmataceae > DASPXY01. The sequence goes on from DASPXY010000128.1 coordinate 1,029, forward strand.
CGTCCGGCGACGCCGCCAGCGCGAAGATCCAATCGGACTGGGCGGGTTCCTGCCGCTGGAGTTTTTTCAGGCCCTCATCCCACACGAGGAGTTGGCCGTGATTGTTCCCCGCCACCAGGCGCCCGCTGCCCGCGCAGTGGACCACCGAGGAGAAAAAGTGTCCCGGCCGCCAGTTCGCATCCAGCTTATCCGGTGGCAAAACGAACCGCTCGCGCTCGCGGGCGGTGTGCGTGTCCCACAGGCGCACGGTGCCATCGTACGATGCCGTCGCCAGCGTGCGGTTGTCGGGCAGGAAACACAGCGACGATATCCTCGCTTGATGCGCTGTCAGCGGTACGCGGTCCTTGCCGGTCCGAGCATCGAGCAAGCGCAGGGCAGACCCCGGCGCGTGAACCATGATCTTGCCATCGGCGGAGATGCCCAACCGCCGCAGGGCGTGATAGCTGCCGACGAAGGGTGGTACTTCCTTGCCGCTCTGCAGATCCCAAAGGCGCAGTCGGCCGTCCTCGTCATCCACGACTCCCGTCGCCATCCCGCCGCCATCGGCACGAAAGGCAACTACCGTGGCATACCAGACTGGCATCTGAAAGCGCTGGCGCAATTCACATGTCTTTGTATCTCGTATGAGGAAAATACGTTCACCATCGTGACTCACCAGCAGTTTGCTATCCGGCGAGAACACGAGACGATCAAGTCGATCGGTTTGTGTCCACGACTTGAGCGTCTGGCCGCTGTCCGCATCCCAGAGCCGCAGCACTTTGTCGGAGCCTCCTGTTGCCACCATCTTGCCGTCGGGGGAGACCGCGACCGAGTAGACCCAGTCCTTGTGCTCCTTGAAGTGCAAGTGCGGCTGGCCGGTAGCGAGATCCCAAAGGGTGGCGTACTTCTTGCCGACGGTAACGAACCGCTTGCCGTCGGGGGTGTAGGTGCTGGCAAAAGTCGGATTGTCGGCGTCGGAGAGACGCTGTTGCTCCTTGAAGGTTGTCGCATCGAGAAACAGAACCGTCGCCCCGTAGGTGATCGCGATGCGTTGACCGTCCGGTGAGAACTGCAGGCCGTGAATCCACTGGTGATAGCACACGGGCGGCACGCGCTCGCGGCCAGTGACGGCGCCCCAGATATGCACCCAGCCGTCGGCCCCGCCGGAGACGAGCGTCTTGCCGTCCGGCGACAGGGCGCAGCGATCATACTGATCGCTCTGCCGCAGGCGGATAGTGCCGAGCCGGGCCAGCGCTTCAGGTGGTAGCGGATCGCCAAAGTTGTCGATGCGCGCTGGCGCGCCAGCCGTGGCGACCTGCTGGGTGCAGGGGAAGACTACCGCGACACTCAACCAGCACCGCAGTCCTGTCCACCACATCGGGAAGCCCTCGGCACGTGGTGCGCGACTGGTCTCTGGAGCACGGGCGTCTCGCCCGCGCTCCAGAGCGTTGCACCGACTACTCCTCGTTGCAGCGTTTGATGATCCAGCGGTTGATATCGCGCAGCATGTCGGGGTGGAGGCGGTGGTTCGACGGATAGGTGTGCATTTCGACCGGCATGCCGGCGCTGTAGAGCAGGCGGCAATCGTCCCGCGCGAGGGAAAGCGGCAGGAGTGCGTTGGCGATCCCGTGTCCGATGAACACTCGTAACTGGCGCACGTCGGGCAAGCGCAGCAGCGGCCCCCCGCGACGCGGCAATGCCCCGTTCAGCGAGATGACGCCGGCAAAGCGATCGGGATAGGTCAGGCCGAGGCGGTAGGCCAGCGTCGCCCCCTCGCAGATGCCGGCGAGGTAAATGCGTTCCGAATGGACGTGATAATTGCGGCGTGTCTGCTCGACAGCGCGGAACAGATAATCCTCAATCTGAGCGTCCGGCGAACCGGCGCTCCCCCAGGCGAAGCCGGGGCTGCCGTCTTGCCGTTCCCCCAACTCCAGCGGCCCGCGCAGACCGATGCAGATGTAATTGCGCCGGCTCAGGCGCGGTGCCAGCCGCAGGATCTGCTCCTCATTGCCGCCGTGCCCGTGCAGCAGCACCAAGAGCGGATACGGGTAACGGGGCTCGTAGCCGGTCGGCAAAAAGGTGCGGACCGGCATCCGCGCTGGCGAATGCACTTCAGAGTTGTAGAAGCCTTCCGCCGGTCGAAACGTACGCCAGGAAAGATCGATGAACGGCATGAAGCAACCCGTTTTGCC
>DASPXY010000129.1:0-3002 GCA_035637055.1 Gemmataceae bacterium
TTCTCCCACCACCCACCACCCGTCACCCGCCACGCCGCAAGCCCTGGCAACGGCCTAAGCGGCCAGGATCCCGAAAACGCTGTAAGAAGGAAGACTCCCTTGGCGCCACGACGCGACAACACCTTCAACACGCTTTTCACCAGTGTCGGCAGGCGTGTCGAGCTGGTGCGTGCCTTCCAGCACGCCTACCAGACACTCGGCCTGCGCGGCGACGTCATTGGCATCGACATCGACCCGCTCGCCCCTGCGCTGCGCGTGGCGAATCGGTCCTACATCGTCCCGCGGCTGGAATCCGCCGAGTATGTGCCCGCCCTGCTCCGCATCTGCCGGGAGGAGCGCATCGACCTCATCTTTCCCCTGATCGACCCCGATGTGCCTATCCTGGCGAAGAACCGCCCGGCGCTGGAGGCGCTGGGCGTGCGGCTGGCAGTCGTTTCCGAGGAAGCGGCAGCGACTGTCGCCGATAAATGGAATACATTGGCCCTCTTCGAGAGTGCCAATGTTCCCAGGCCGCGCTCCTGGCTGCCCGGTGAACTCGATCCGGAGCGCGCCGAGTATCCGCTGTTCATCAAGCCCCGCTGCGGCAGCGCCGCGAAGCACACGTTCAAAGTGGGCAATGCCAGGGAACTGGCCTTTTTCGTCGATTATGTCCCCAACCCCATCCTTCAGGAATACGTCGCTGGTCCGGAGATCACCAGCGACGTTGTCTGCGATCTGCGCGGCCAGGTGCTGGCGGTCGTCTCGCGGAAGCGGCTTGAGGTGCGCTCCGGCGAAGTGGCGAAGGGGGTAACCGTTTATCACTCCGCGATTGCCGCTGCTTGCATTCGGCTGGCGGAAGCCCTCCCGGCGATCGGCCCGATCACGGTGCAGTGCCTGATGCGCGAGGGCGTCCCACTCTTCACCGAGATCAACGCCCGCCTGAGCGGCGGCTTCCCGCTCGGCATTCAGGCAGGCGTCGATTCGCCGCGCCTCGTGCTGGCCCGCGCAGCGGGGCTGGACGTAGACCTCCCGCCGCTGGGCGCCTACCAGCTGGGCCTGTACCTGACGCGCTTCGACGCTTCTTTCTTTCTCACGGAGGCCGAGCGTGAGCAGATGGCAGGCCGTCGTCTTTGATCTGGACGATACGCTCTTCGCGGAGCGCGATTATGTCCTCAGCGGCTTCCAGGCAGTCGCCGCCTGGGCGGAAACGCATTTGCACATCCCGTGCGGCCAGGGATTCGCGGAACTGACGAACCTGTTCGAGGAGGGAGTGCGGGGTGTGACCTTCGACCGCTGGCTGGCCATGCACAACCTGAGTGCGCCCGCACTGACGGCTCGACTGGTGCAGGTCTACCGCGAGCACGAACCGGCCCTGGCGCCTTTCGCCGGCATCCCCGAGTTGCTCGACAGGCTGCGGCGGCGCTGCCGCGTCGGCCTGCTCAGCGACGGTTACCTGAGCGTGCAGCAGGCCAAACTCAGGTCGCTGGGCCTGGAAGCCTGCTTCGATGCGGTCGTGTTCTCCGATACCTGGGGCCGTGCGGCGTGGAAGCCCAGCACGACCCCGTTCGCCGCTGTCCTGCGCGCCCTGGGCACGGAGGCGTCGCAGGCGGTTTATGTTGGCGATAACCCGGTGAAGGATTTCCTCGGGGCGCGGCGGAACGGGCTGTCGGGGATCCGGCTGCGGCACACCGTCGGGGAACACGCGCACCTCGATCCGCCCACCGCGGAGCATGCCCCGGGCTTCACGGTTCTGTCGCTGACGGGCCTGGAGCGACTCCTGACCGAGCCAACGGATTCCATTTGCCGAAAGGAGCCCTCATGAGCAACGGCTCGACGTTCTACCGCCGCCACGGCAAGCGGCTCCTCGACGTCCTGGTGAGCGCTATGGCCCTGGTGATTCTGGCCCCGGTACTCTTGCTCCTGGCGGTCCTGGTACGCGGGTTCCTTGGTTCACCGGTTCTCTTCCGCCAGACGCGCAGCGGGCGCGACCGGAGGCCGTTCACGATCCTCAAGTTCCGCACCATGACCAATGCCTGCGACGCCACTGGCAAGCTGTTGCCCGACACCGAGCGCTTGACTCGCTTCGGCCGGTTCCTGCGCCGCACCAGTCTTGACGAGTTGCCGGAGTTGCTCAACGTCCTGAAGGGTGAGATGAGTCTGGTCGGCCCTCGCCCGCTGCTGCCGCGGTACGATGCCTACTATTCCGAGCCGGAAGCGCGACGCTTCGACCTGCTGCCGGGCATCACTGGCTGGGCACAGATCAATGGCCGCAATGACCTGGCCTGGGATGATCGGCTGGCGTGCGACGTCTGGTACGCCGAGTCGTACTCCTTGTTGCTGGACCTCAAGATTTTGTTCCTCACCATCATCAAGGTGATACGCCGCGACAACATCCAGGTGGATCCCGGGTTGACTTTCGGCGCCCTGGATGAGGAACGTCGCCAGCGTGCCGCGGAGATCCGCGGTGTCTGTGATTGAGGGCAATGATGACGCGAATCGACGTATGCACGACGCGGGAACCCGACGCATGGATGCGCGCCCTGGAGTCCTGTGTACCTTATGACTTCTACCACCTCCCCCAGTACCATGCCATCGCCGAGGAGGCAGGCGAGGGAGCGGCGCACCTGTTCCACTACACTGAGGGCGACTATACGCTTGCGCTCCCTCTGCTGCTGCGTTCCCTAGAGGGGCTGCCGCTCACCCAACCCGTCGGGGCTTGCTGGCGGGATGCCACCTCAGTGTACGGGTACCCAGGGCCGATCTGCTCGCACCGAGAGATCCCTGCGGCCATCGCCCGCAACTTCCAGGCGGGCCTGCGGGGATGGCTGCGCGACCTGCGGGTCGTGACTGTCTTCTCGCGTCTACACCCGTTCTTCTCCCCGCATACACTGTTGTCGGGCCTGGGGGAGTGCCAGGTGACTCAGACCGTCTCCATCGACTTGACCCTGTCCTCTGCGGAGCAGCGTGCCAGTTACCGCAAGAGCAACAAGGAGGCGATCAACAAACTCCGGCGGCTCGGCCTG
>DASPXY010000130.1:0-2085 GCA_035637055.1 Gemmataceae bacterium
CCTGCCCGCTGCTGATCGCCATTCCCGTCGCCATCATCGGCTCGGTATCGCTGGCGGCACGGCGCGGCATCATCATCAAGGATCCCGCCGTTCTGGAAAAGGTCGATACCTGCCGCACCGCCATCTTCGACAAGACCGGCACCCTCACCTATGGGCAGCCGCGCGTGACGGAAATCGTGACCGCCCGCGGTGTCGAGAAACGCGATGTCCTCGCCCTCGTCGCCGGCCTGGAACGCTACTCCAAACATCCGCTGTCCGGGGCGATCCAACAAGCGGCGCAGGAGGCCGGCATCACGCCGCCGGAGCCCGGCGAGATTAGCGAACGGCCCGGCGAGGGGCTGCGCGGCCAGGTTGACGGGCACATCGTCCAGGTCACGAGCCGTAAGAAACTGGTCGCCCAGCACCCCGAGATGGAAAGCGAGTTACCCGCTCTTGTTGGTGGTTTGGAGTGCGTCATCCTGATCGACGGCCGTTACGCCGCGACGTTCCGCTTCCGCGATCAGCCGCGTGCCGAGGGCAAGCCGTTCATCCGCCACCTCGGGCCGAAGCATCGCTTCGAGCGGGTGCTGCTCGTCTCCGGCGACCGCGAATCGGAGGTCGCCTACCTGGCGAAACAGGTCGGCATCAAGGAAGTGTACGCCGGCCAAAGCCCGGAGCAGAAGTTGGAGATCGTCCGTCAGGAGACCCGACGCGCGAACACCGTTTTCCTGGGCGACGGCATCAACGACGCTCCGGCGCTGACGGCGGCGACGGTCGGCATCGCGTTCGGCCAGAACAGCGACATCACCGCCGAGGCCGCCGGCGCCGTCATCCTGGAAAGCTCGCTGCAAAAGGTGGACGAATTCCTGCACATCAGCCGCCGCATGCGCTCGATCGCGCTGCAGAGCGCCGTCGGCGGCATGGCACTGAGCATCGTCGGCATGGTCTTGGCGGCGCTGGGATACCTGCCGCCGGTCGCAGGAGCCATCGCTCAGGAGGTCATCGACGTGGCCGCCGTGGTCAATGCGCTGCGCGTGGCCCTTCCGCCGCGGGCGCTGACCGACTATTAGGAGCCACTCACCCAAGGGCGAGCGGGGGGCGTAAGCCCCCTGATGGCGACGTAGCATCAGGGGGCTTACGCCCCCCGCTCGCCAACAAGTGAGTCCCTGGAATGTGAACCAGGATGGCCTACGGCTGCCAGTTCTTCGCGACCTCCTCCGCCCGCCGCAACACTCGCAGCAGGTTGCCGCCGAGGATCTTGTGAATCGCCTCGCGGTTGTGGCCGCGGTTGAGCAGTTCCTGCGTGATGTACGGATAGCACGAAACGTCTTCGAGTTGCCGCGGCACCGTGCTGATGCCGTCGTAATCGGAGCCGAGACCGACGTGATCCACCCCCGCCGTCTTGATGATGTGCTCGATGTGATCGACGACATTGTGGATGCTGCCGGCAGGAAATGGATGCTGCTTCCGCCACGCCGCGAACGCCTCGCGGAACTCCTTCTCGTTGGGGTACTTCTCGCGCAGCTCACGACCGACTTTGAACAGCTCCTTCATCGCTCTTGCCCCTTCCGGCACGACGAACCCCGAAAAGAAGTTCACCATGACGACGCCGCCGTTCTTCGCCACCAGGCGCAGCACGTCGTCGGGGACGTTGCGCGCGTGCTCGGCCAGGGCGTACGCCGACGAGTGCGACGCGATCACCGGCGCGCGACTGACCTTGATCGTGTGCCGCATGGTATCGGCGCTGACGTGCGAAATATCGACGAGCATGCCGAGGCGATTCATCTCCAGCACGACGCGCTCGCCGAACGGCGTCAGGCCATTGTGGCGGGCCGTGTCCGTCGCGGAGTCGGCCCAGTCGAGCGTTTCGCTGTGGGTCAAGGTCATGTAGCGCACCCCGAGAGTGTAGAAGGTACGCAGCACGCCGAGCGAATTGTCGATGGAGTGGCCGCCCTCGACACCGATGAGCGACGCGATCTTGCCGCCCTTGTGAATGCGGACGATGTCGCTGGCGGTATAGGCCATCTCGAATGTATCTGGATAGGCACGGACCAGGCGATGGATCAGGTCGATCTGTTCGAGGGTCTCCTTGACGGCGGTGCCGCT
>DASPXY010000131.1:0-3440 GCA_035637055.1 Gemmataceae bacterium
CGAACCTCCTTGTGTCAAAGGCAAGCCATTCCCTGAAGCCACTTCCTGACACGACCGCCTGCGTGGAGTCGAACAGCTGTGGCGGAGCCTTGACCGCGTCCCCTTTTCATTTCGGGATTCTCCCGGAGCGGTTCTATCGGCGGAAAGGGTAAGTTGCGGATTTCGGACGGCGCGCGCAGGCAGAACGCTCACTGCAGGGCGCGGCGGCATGGCCCACACGCCCCGCAAGATCGGCGGTACTCGCCGGGACGGCACAACTCGTCGTGGAAGGGCAGGTTTTCGGAGATGCAGAGCAGACCTTACTTGCCCGCCTGCTTTTTCGTCCGTTGGGAGATGTCCCACAACTCGATGGCCGACAGGATCACCTCGCCGCGCTCCTTGCTGACGAGGACCGTCCCCGGTTTCGGCAGCGGTTCGCCGTCCTGCGCGCCCTCGCCTCTGCTGACGGCCCAGCAGCATCCAAGGATTATCAAGATGTTTAAGATTCTCTTCATGGGATATTCCCTGTCAGACGGGCTGTGGGCCGCGGCGGTCCTGGCCGCGGCCCACGATGCTTCGCGTCACTTCTTCGCGCGCTTCAGGGTGATGAGCATTCGCTTCGAGCCCTCCGCGGCGTCAAACGTCGTCGGCCGACCGGTGCCGGGTTCCCCAAAACAGAACGTCAAGGTGTCGCCTTTGAGCCGGTAGATCCCCTCGACGGTGATATTCTCGTCCGCCGGGCGAACGTCAACGGTCCGGGGCGTCTTCGATAGATCGATCGTGTACGTCGCCTTTTGCTCCTTGTCCTTCGACTTGATGGTGATGTTGCTGCCCTCGATGATCAGCTGATCGTTCTTGATGCGGTCGAAGTCCTTGCCATCCTTCGTGGCCGACTCGACCGTCCAGGTTCCTGCCAGCAGTTTCATCTCTTTCTTGGCGGCATCATCCTGGGCGGAAGTGGTGCTGGCCAGCAACCCGACAGTGAACAGTCCCAACACGGCCAATCTCATGTCACACCTCGGAAAAGGGTGGCGAATCGTGTCCAGCGGGTGTCTTACGGAATCCGGATGGCGAAGGCACACCTGGCGCCTCGGGGACCGCCGCTGCCGCGGGCGCTGCATCTGTTGCCCCAGGCTGATAAACTTGACCACAAGGAACGATTCTCCAGACAACCGACATGACTTGGGGTAAGCCATGACCAGCCATTCGTTGGAAGAGCAGGATGGGGCCGTCGAACACGCCGAGGCCACGCCAGAGCAACTCCTGGAAATGGAGGATGGCGACCGCTTCGAGCTGATCGACGGCCAACTGGTGGAGCGCAACCTGGGAGCCATGTCGAGTCAAGTAGCCCTCAATGCCCTCGGGCTTCTGAGGGAATACGTCCATCCCAAGAAGTTGGGGAAGCTCTTCGGGACTGACTGCGGCTATCAGATCTTCCCCGACAAGCCAAACCAGGTGCGTTATCCGGACGGCTCCTTCATTGCCAGGGGCCGGTTATCCGAGGACAGAACCCCTGGCGGACACGTGCCCATCCCTCCGGACCTGGCCATTGAAGCGGTCTCCCCGAACGATACCGCTGAGGAGGTCGAGACCAAGCGGCTCGCTTTCCTCCGCGCCGGCGTGCGTCTGCTCTGGGTGATCTATCCGGAGAATCGCACCGTTCACGTCTACCGGAAGGAAGGCGGCGCCGCAGCGCTGGGCGAGGGCGACGAACTGAGCGGCGAGGACGTCTTGCCCGGGTTCGTCTGCAAGGTGGCCGACCTGTTCGCGGATCTGTAAGCGACGCAAGCCCACGGGTTGCAACCCGTGGGCTTGGCAATCCAAACGGCCGGTCCCCTCGTCTAACAGACGGAGAACATCTCCGGCTCTTATTGAAAGGGAATGACCCATGCGACGCGTATTACCTCTCCTTGTGCTCCTGGCAGCGGTCGCCCCCGCCCAGGCGCGCGGCCTGTTGATTCCGAAAGAGAAGACCGTCCCGCCGCTGGCGATGCTCAACCACCAGGTGAGCATTACCATCGAGGATCAGGTGGCGGTCACCAAGGTCGAGCAGACCTTCCGCAACCACACCGACCGCCAGCTCGAAGCCACCTACATCTTCCCGGTGCCCAAAGGCGCCAGTGTGCGCAAGTTCGCCATGTGGGTCGATGGCAAGGAAGTCCCCGGCGAACTCGTCGAAGCCCAGAAGGCCAAGCAGATTTACACGTCGATCGTGCAGCGCACGCTGGACCCCGGCCTGCTGGAGTACATGGGCAACAACCTTCTCAAGTTGAGCGTCTTCCCCGTGCCGCCGCGGGGCGACCAGAAGATCACGCTCTCGTACACCTCCGTTGCGACCAGCGAAAACGGACTTGTGGAGTATGTCTATCCTCTGAAGACCGACGGCAAGGCGACGCAAACGCTGGAGAAGTTTGCGATCCATGTCGATCTGAAATCGCAGCACAGCCTCACGAATATCTACAGCCCCAGCCACCCGATCACGATGGCCCGGCCCAGCGACCGCCAGGCGAAGATCTCCTTTGAGAAGGACACCGCGCTGCTCGACCGCGATTTTGTGCTCTACTACACGGCGGGGGGCAAGGATGTCGGCGTGACCGCGCTGACGCATCGCCCGATCAGCGGGAGCGACGGCCATTTCATGCTGCTGATCTCGCCGCGGGCTGAACTGTCGAAATCGCAGCAGGTGCCGCGCGATATGATCTTCGTGCTCGATACCAGCGGCAGCATGCGCGGCAAACGCATGACCCAGGCGCGCAACGCCCTCAAGTATTGCCTCAATAATCTCGGCGAAAACGACCGCTTCACCCTGATGAACTTCGCCACCACGGTCAATCAGTACACCGACAAACTGCTGCCGGCGAACAAGGACGAACTGGAGAAGGCTCGCAAGTGGGTGGACGGTCTGGAAGCGACGGGCGGGACCGCCATCGACGACGCTCTCAAAACCGCCCTGAGTATGCGGAGCAACGACAGTACGCGGACCTTCAATGTCGTCTTCTTCACCGACGGTCAGCCGACCATCGGTGAGACGAACATCGACAAGATCCAGAAGAACGTCGCCGCGAAAAACACGGCCAACACCCGTATCTTCACCTTCGGCGTCGGCGATGACGTCAACGCCTCGTTCCTCGACCAACTCGCCGAGCAGAGCCGCGCCCTGAGCACCTACGTCCGCGAGAACGAGGACATCGAAGTCAAGGTGAGCAGCCTGTACGGCAAGATCAGCAATCCCGTCTTGACGGGCCTCAAGTTGACGGTCGGCGAGAACATCAAGATTTCCGAGGTGTATCCGCCGCAGTTGTCCGACCTGTTCCACGGCACGCAGCTGGTCGTGCTGGGCCGTTACACCGGCAAGGGCCATGCGGCCATCAAGCTGACTGGCAGTATCGGGAAAGAGACGAAGGAGTTCGTCTATGAGGTCAACTTCGCCGACAAGACCAACGACGACCGTGCCTTCGTCG
>DASPXY010000132.1:0-5513 GCA_035637055.1 Gemmataceae bacterium
AGAAACCTTCCATTTCCTCTGGCAGAATATCCCAGAGTTGGAACTGACGGACGCCGGGCGTATCGACGACCCAGCCGCCAACATCGAGCGGAATCAACTCGGCGGTCGTCGTCGTATGCTTCCCTTTCTGATTGACGTCGCTGACCTCGCGCACGCGCAGCGCCAGACCGGGCTGGATCGCATTGAGCAGCGAGGACTTGCCGACGCCGCTCTGGCCGGAGAACACCGTCTGCCGCCCGCGCAACCGCGCCCGCAGTCGATCGACCCCCTGGCCCGTCGCGGCGCTGGTCAGGAAGATCGGAATGCCCAGCTGGCTGTAGAAGCCGACCAGCGGCTGATAGTCGGCAGGATCGACGAGATCCGCCTTGTTCAGGCAGATGACGGGCGCGATGCCGCCTTGCTCGGCGCTGGCGAGATAGCGGTCGATCAAGTGCGGCTTCAGTTCCGGCTCGACCAGGGAAACGACGATAATCGCCTGATCGACGTTGGCGACGAGGATCTGCTCGCGGTGCTTGGAGGCGCGCGTCAAGATCCCGTGTCGCGGTTCGACGCGCTCGATGACCGCCTCGTCGTTTCTCCCCGTGCGAATCCAGACGCGGTCGCCGGTCGCGACGATGCTGCGCTCGTCGGTCGCGAGCGTCTTGAGGACGCGGCGCACGGCACAGCGAAAACGGCGGCCGTCCTCGGTCTCGACGAGGCTTTCCTTGTGGACGCGCATGACACGGCCGGGCAGGCAGGCGCTGACGTCAACGGCGGGCATTCCAGCGGTGTCCTGCGTGTCGGCCTGATCGGGGGCTGCCTCTTCGGTGATGATGGTTCGGCGCCGCGACAGGTCGCCCTTGGCGCGGACACGTTCCTGACCGGGCGTGGTGTCTTCGGGGATGGCGTCCTGCTGGAAGTTGCGGGTCCATCCCCGTTGGCGCGGCGGTTTGGAGCGGTTCTTGCGGAGGTCAACGCGGATCTTCTTTTTCTTCGCCATAAGGTCTTCGCCGAGGGAGTGTCAGGTCATTCCCTCTTGAGTATACCAGAAGAGGGGATCATTCTTCCAAGGACCACGACCATGCCGCTGAGGGATCATTTCCACGGGCCGTTCAGCAAACTCCGACACTGGGAGGGTTTTCATAGCGCCTGGGCCAATATGCTCGTCGGCCAACTGAACCACGGCGTGTTGCCCCGTAGGTATGTTGCCGAACCGCACATCACACTCGGGGTCCAGGTCGAGAGCGACGTGGTGACGTTCGAGAAGGAGAATGAGGTCGAGGGAGCGGAGGGCGGGGGCGGAACCGCCGTGTACGCTCCGCCCCGAGCGCCCGTCAGGTATTCTCTAGATTTCGCCGAGTTGGATCTTTTCGAGATTCGGATTCACGATGAGGAAAGCGCCGCTGATTTGGCCGCCGTGATCGAGTTCATCAGCCCCGCGAACAAGGATCGCCCGAGCACGCGGCAGGTGTTCGCCATCAAGTGCGCGAGTTACCTGGAGAACCGTGTCGGGGTCATGGTTGTGGATATTGTCACCGCACGCCGGGCCAACCTCCACACGGAACTGCTCACTCTCCTCGGGCATCCGCCAGAGGGTAATGGCCACCCCGTGGGCAGATTGTACGCGGTTTCCTACCGGACTGTCCTGCGGAAGAAGAAACTTCGCCTGGAAGCCTGGCCAGAAACGCTAACCTTGGGTCGTGTCCTGCCGACTCTGCCGCTCTGGCTGGCCGTCGATTGCGTCGTGCCGGTCGATCTGGAGAAGAGTTATCTGGCCGCTTGCGACTTGCTGCGGATCCCGCCTGAGAAAGCCTGACCTGGCTCGTCGGCGCTCATTCCTTGCACAGTCGCGTAATGTGCCGCAACATGTCGCGCACGGAGATCATGCCCGACGGCAACCCGTCTGCCAGGATGGGCATGTGCCGATAACCGCCAATATCCATCTTGTGAAGGGCAAAAGCGAGCGTATCGGTGGCGGTCACGGTTTCGGGGTTGGCCGTCATGAAGTCCTCGACGCTCAGGTCTTCATAAGGGTCAGGCAGAATCGCCACCTTCGTGAGCAGGTCGCGCTCGCTCAGAATGCCAACGAGTGTCCCGTCGGCGGCCACGACGAGCACGGCGCCGAGGTCGTGTTTCAACATGGTGTCGATGGCGTCGCGGACCTTGGCGGTCGGGGCGACGGTGACCGGTTTACGTGGCCGCAGCGCGCTGACGGGATCCTCCATGAGGCTGCGCTCGACGCGATTGTTGGCGATGGGCCGGTCGAGTGGCGTCAGATCCTGCTGGCAATGAGCGCACGTCTCGTTGCCCGGCAGATTGTCAGTGCCACAGGTCGGACAAATCATAACTCGTTAGTGGTGAGTGGTGAGTGGTGCGTGGTGCGTGAAGAAGGCTGGTCCTGTCTTCACGCACCACGCACCACGCACCACTCACCACTACTCCTTATTCAACGACCCAGATGTCGTCGCTGGCGAACAGGTCTTCGAGTTTGCCCTTCCCCTTGCTCCGCTGCACATCCTCGATCTGCTTGGCGAGCAGATCCTCGTAGGTTGGATGCTCGACGGCGCGGAAGATGCCGAGGCACTCCGGGAAGTTCGGATAGACCATCCGGCTCAGCAGGTACGCCAGGCTCGGCTCGACGGCGCGCTCGTCGTGGATCAGGAGATCGTCCGCCGTGATGCCGTTGCCCAGCATCACGACCTCGGGATCCAGGCCGTGCAGGCGGATGCCCTTATTGCGATCCTTGCCGAAGATCAGCGGCTTGCCGTGCTCCAGGTAAAGCGCGTGATCGGCCTTGACCGCCTTGTCGGTCGCGTACTCGAAGACGCCGTCGTTGAAAATCTTGCAGTTCTGGTAGATCTCGATGAACGCGGTGCCCTTATGAGCGCTGGCCCGCTTGAGCACCTCAGTCAGGTGGTTGATGTCAACGTCGATGGTGCGGGCGACAAACGTGGCCTCCGCACCGATGGCGACCGACAGTGGCCGCAGCGGATTGTCGATCGAGCCGAGCGGGCTCGATTTGGTCCGCGTGCCGAGGCGCGAGGTCGGCGAATACTGACCCTTTGTCAGACCGTAAATCTCGTTGTTGAAGAGGATGATCTTCATGTACACGTTGCGGCGGATCGCGTGGATCAGGTGATTGCCGCCGATGGACAGGCCGTCGCCGTCGCCGGTGATGACCCAGATTTGCAGATCGGGCCGGGCGACCTTCAGGCCGGTGGCCAGGGTCGGGGCGCGGCCGTGAATCGAGTGAAACCCGTAGGTGTTCATGTAGTACGGGAAGCGGCTGGAACAGCCGATGCCGGAGACGAACACCATCTTCTCGCGCGGCACTCCCAGGCCCGCGAGAGCCTTTTTCATCTGCGCCAGGATGGAGTAATCCCCGCAACCGGGGCACCACCTGACTTCTTGATCCGACGCCAAATCTTTTGCGGTAAGAGTGGGCAGCGATGTCACCGATGCCATGATAAAGACTTCTCCGAGAAAGTATGTAGGACACCCGGCATGCCGCCGGGGTACGTGTGTTAGTTTCTCTGCTCCGCGTTTCTCCCCTCGCCCCTGTACTCGGGGGCGAGGGGAGAAAGACTACGACAACATCTCCGCAATTTTCGTCTCGATCTCGCTGACGAGGAACGGCCGCCCCTGCACTTTGTTCAGGCCGACCGCGTCCACCAGGAACATCCCCCGCAGCAACAGACGCAGCTGGCCGCAGTTCAGTTCCGGCACCAGCACTTTCTTGTAGCGCTTCAGCACTTGCTCAGTGTTCTTCGGCATCGGATTGAGGTAGCGCAGATGGGCGCTGGCGACCTTGTAACCCTTGCGCTGTGCGCGCTGGACCGCAGACAGGATGGCGCCGTAGGTGCCGCCCCAGCCGATCACCAGCAAATCGCCCTCCTCCGCTCCGTTGACCTCCAGCAGCGGAATCTCGTTGGCGATATTGGCGATCTTCTGTGCTCGCGTCGCGACCATGTGCTCATGGTTGGCCGGGTCGTAGTTGACGTTGCCTGTCACGTCTTCTTTTTCCAGGCCACCGATGCGGTGTTCCAGTCCCGGCGTGCCAGGAATCGCCCACTGCCGCACCAGACGCTCGTCGCGCTTGTAGGGCAGGAAGCCGGCGTGACCGTTGCCGTTGCGGTTCGCCTCGGTCGGGTGCTTGACGACGATGCGCGGCAGATCCTCAATTTTCGGGATCGGCCACGGCTCAGCGCCGTTGGCCAGGTAGCCGTCGGACAGAATGAAGACCGGCGTCATGAAACTGATCGCCAGGCGCACCGCCTCGAAGGTCATGGCGAAGCAGTCGGCCGGCGAGCACGGCGCCACGATGCACGCGGGGCATTCGCCGTTGCGGCCGAACATGGCCTGCAGCAGATCGGCCTGTTCGGTCTTGGTCGGCAGACCGGTGCTCGGGCCGCCGCGCTGCACATCAATAATGACGCAGGGCAGTTCGGTCATCACCGCCAGGCCAATTGCCTCCGATTTGAGGCAGATACCGGGACCGCTCGTCGCCGTCACGCCGAGAGCACCACCGAAAGCAGCGCCAATGGCCATCCCAATAGCGGCAATTTCATCTTCCGCCTGGACGGTCCGCACGCCGAAGCGTTTCATCTCGGACAGGTGATGCAGGATATCGCTGGCGGGCGTGATGGGGTAACTGGCGTAGACGAGCGGGAGGTTGGCAAGCTGCGTGGCGGTGACCAGGCCCATCGCCAGCGCCTCGTTGCCGGTGATCTTGCGATAACGGCCGGGCTTGATCTGCGCCTTTTCGACGCGGTAATGGACCGGCATCGTCTCGGTCGTCTCGCCGTAGTTGTAGCCCGCCTTGAGCGTCCGCGTGTTGGCTTCCAGCACCGCCGGGTTCTTGCCGAACTTGTCGCGAATCCACTTGAGCGTCGGCTCCATCGGCCGTTCGTAGAGCCAATACACCAGGCCGAGTGCAAAGAAGTTCTTGCAGCGGTCGGCCTCGCGCGGGCTGAGCTTGACCTCGGAGACGGCGTCGCGGTTGAGCTTGTTGATCGGTATCTTGAAGATCTTGTAGCCGCGGAGGCTGCCGTCCTCCAGCGGGTTCGTCTTGTAGCCGGCCTTGTGCAGGTCGCTGTTGCCGAAGGCGTCCGAATTGATAATCAGGATGCCGCCGGACTGAAGATCCTTCAAATTCGTCTTCAGGGCCGCGGGGTTCATGACCACGAGCGTGTCGAGGCTGTCGCCGGGTGTGTGAATGTCGCGGCTGGAGAAGTGGACCTGAAAACCGCTGACGCCCGCGAGCGTGCCGGCGGGGGCACGAATCTCGGCGGGGAAATCGGGCAACGTGCTGATGTCGTTGCCGAGGATGGCCGAGGCGTTGGTGAACTGAGTGCCGGCGAGCTGCATGCCGTCGCCGCTGTCACCGCAGAAGCGAATGGTGACGGATTCAACTTCCTCCGCAGCGGGTTTGCCGCCGGGAGGTTCCAGGGTGGGATTGGACACGCTCATAAAACCTCAGTGGATGGTGGATGGTGGATGGTGGATGGTGGATGGCGAAGCAAACGTGATGCTCA
>DASPXY010000133.1:0-4349 GCA_035637055.1 Gemmataceae bacterium
CAGTCGGCGGCGACGGTTGCTTGCGATTGCGCGATGCTACCGACGGTCATCTCCTCGGCGCCTTCCGCTGGCACCAGAGTGCGATCGATACCGTCGCTTTCTCCCCGGACGGGCACTGGCTGGCCACCGGCGGCAAAGAAGACCGGATCAAGCTCTGGCCCGTTGATGCTTTGTTGTCTCCGTAGCGCCACGGCCTGCCCAGAACGATCGATTTTACCGCGGCGGGCCGCTCACCACCGACGTTGGCGGATAGACCGGCGGTGGCTCCGGCCCCCAGATCATCGGCTCGATCTTGACATCGTCGAAGTACACCGTCCCCAGGCCGGTCAGCGCCAGCGTCACACTCACTAACCCGGAGGCCGGCACGCGACGGAACAGGGTCACTTTCCACCAACCCCCTGTTGGATCCACTCGACGGATCGCTAGCGGCTCGCCGCCGGCGCTATCGTAGAACAGCGCCCCGTCCGGCGACGCCGTGATCGGATCCATGACCGCCATCCAACCGCTGATGCGCACCAGGCTCCCCGGCGGCAGACGCACCGCGGGACTGTTGATCGCCAGGAACGTCCGCTCCAGGGCCGTCGGCGGCAGCTCCTTGTTCTTCGGCCGGATCTGCAGTTTCAGACATAATTTACCTTCAAAAGCGGGTGTGGCCTTGCGGTCCTCCGCGTCCTTCTCCTTGCCGTCCGGCCCCTTCACCTTCACCGGCACCATCTGGCCGGTTCGCGCATCCTTCTTTCGTTTGGCCGGCTTGCCCTCGATCTCGCTGACGCGCTGAGCGATCAACTCCACCTCGTCGAGCGTCACGTCCTGCGGAACCCACGCCTCATGCGACAGCGCGGGCACGGTCTCGAAGCCGCCGCCCGGCAACAGGTTCGCGGCGGGCGTCGCGCGCTTCAGTCGATCCATGAACTGCAGGTGCCGCGGCAGCGTGAAGTAGCTGACCGCGTACGGACTCGATACCGGCGCGATCAGATCCTTCGTGGCCTTCTCCCACTGAGCCCGCATCAGGATCCGCAGCGGCCGCATCGAGCGCTGCGCCTCGCGGTAGGCTTCGCTGAACAGGCGATTGTCCCAGTACCCCCGAGCGACGCTCAAGCGCTCGCGGGCATCAGTGAGCAAGGGCTGCGCGTCCACCACGGTCAGGCTGGCCTTCTCTAGCTCCTCCTGAAGGCGCACTGCTTTGTCCAGCTCCTGCACCGCCAGCTCATAGGTCCACTGGGCGGCCAGCTGGCGACGCATCCACGCGACCCGTTGGAAGCGCACAATCAGGTCCATGTCGGAGGTGAAAACGATGGCCGTGGTCAGGCCGAAGTCCGGCAGCGTCACCTTCATGCCGCCCGGGACACGTTCGACCGGCAGAGCGCGCACCTCGCCGGGCGTGACTTCCCACGCCTGGCTGCTCTGCGGTACGAGCGGCACGATGATCGATACCTTCGCGGCCGCCGCCTGGCCGGGGACGTACTGCCCGCCCAGACCCAGCCACATCGGCAACACCAACGTGCTGCACAGGCCGTTGCGATTGCTCCGCAGGACAGCCGCCTCGACGCCGGAGCCGGTCGTTGGGATCCATTTCGGATCGCCCTCGACGCCGACCAGCAGCGGCTCCAGCATGTCGATTTCCTGGTTGAGCAGCGCCACCGCCAGCAGGCGGTCGCGGCCCTGGTGGCTGTCGGCCAGGAAGCGATCGGACCAGTAGGCCAGGCCGCGGCAGCCGACACCCAGCGCCACGTACGTCAGCAGGCGGATCTGTTCGGCCTGCGGCCCAATCGGCTCCTCGAACCCGGCCTCGGCCGAGCGGTCGTACAGCAGACTCGTGTACCATTCCGGCGTGTGGGTCTGGATCCAACTCCACATAAACGTACCGGGGTTCGCCAGCCGCCGCCGTTGCTCCATCCAGTCGCGATACCCGGTCAGTTGCATCATGCTCCCTAGCGGCCAGCGGTGGATGCCGAGCACGTTGAACATGCTGTTGCCGGAGTAGCGCGGCAGACCGTCCCAGGCATCGCCGCCGAGCGGCCGGTGCGGGTCGGCGGTGTGGATGGCCTGCGCCGAGCGGGACACCAGCGACGTCTGCTCGTAGGACAGCGCGTTGCCCATGCTCCAGAAAAGGACATGATCCTGGAACGGGAAGCGGCGCACCTCGCGGCCGACGCCGTCGAGCGACGTCAGGCGCGCGTCCTCCGAGGTGACGGGCAGGTTCGGCACCAGCAAGAAGCCGTTGTCAACCGCCTTTTGCAGCACCGCCGGGTCGTGGTTGTACTCGCAGAAAAACGTGTTGAAGCCGGCGGCACGCAACACCTCGATGGGTGTGTTGGTATGGCGAATGCCGCGGAAGAAGAAACGCCGATCATCGACCTTCAGATGTTGGTCCTTGAACTCGACCAGCGCGCCGTGCCGCGCCGGCCCGAGCTGCGCTCCAGGCGCGACCGGCACGGCGACCGCGGAGCCGCGCGGCGGTTCCTGCACCGGACCGATCTCCAGGGCGTCGATCCAGGTCTCGGTGACGCCCGGACCGCCGTAGACGTTGAGCAGGACCGTATCGACGAAGGCGTCCGTGAAGTCGATCTGGACCTCCTTGCCAAACTGCGCCTGCATGAGTTGCTGTTGCTCCCTGGCCAGCTTGACAACGCGACCGAGTTCGAGGCGCTTCCAGCGATTCGGGGGGCCGCGGTAGATGTCGCCGCGCACCAGAGTCGTCATGTAATCGGTCTGGCTTTGCGGGTGACGGGTCCGGGGCAGCGCAATGCGGGCGAGCAATTGGATATCGGTGCGGTTCGACTTGACCCAGACGCTGACGCTCAACTCGTCGCTGACCGGCGCATGGGCTGTGGGGTACTGATAATAAACGTGTTTGCCCTGGCCGGCGTTGATCTTGATGTGCTCGCAGCGCTGGCCTTCGTGCGGGCCCTGGTCGGTGATAGTATGAGTGAGTTCCTCATAAGCGACATCGGCGCTCCCCTTGGTCCAGAAAGTCGCATTCGTCTCGAAGCCGTTGCGGTGGACCTGCTGCGCGAGAGAAGGCAAAAGGAAAAAGGCAAAAGGAAAAAGGAAGACGAGGCACAACCCGACGGCCACGAGGAACGGTCGCCGTGGCACCTTTCTGTACCGCATCGCCCTGCTCCTTTGTCCTTTTGCCTTTTTCCTTTTGCCTTTTTCCGGGGGCGAGGTTCTACCACACGAGAAGTTAACAGGGAAGGCCAATTGTGTAAGCGGTCCTTAACCGACCAGCGCAGGCAAGCAGTCCGGCGTCGCTGTCTATCTTTAGCCGAAGCAATGGCTTACGGAAAACGGCTGCTATCTTCGGGTTCGTGGCGCAGAACTTGCTCCACTTGCTTTCTTAACATTGATGCACGACCCGGCCTTGTGAGAGGGACCGGGGGCGCCCAGGACAAGGTGGCAGACATGGCAGCTCCTCTCCGTCCGAGTTGCAGCCGCGAGGAACTTCCGCCGGAACTGATCCAGCTCCGCACACAGATCGATCAGCTCTCGTGGGCGCAGCAGCAGAAACTACTCCCACTGTGCGAGAAGGTTTGTCAGTTCGTGACGCTCCAGGGCCGACTGATCCGCATCGCTCAAGAGGCGGTTGATCAGCTCCATCTGGACGTTAAATACCTCCTTTTCGATCTGGAGGTGACGCGCCGCGAACGCGACGAGTTGCGCGAGGAACTGGAAGAACCGTGAGCAGTCACGCCTGTGGCTGGCCCCGGACCTCGCGCCAGCGCTGGCGGAGTTGGTCGGGCGACGCGATGCCGGTCGTGCCGATTTGCTGAATGGTCACCGAAGCCACGAGGTTGCCGAAGGCCGCCGCTTCTTCGAGCGTGGCCCCGGCGGCGACGGCACAGGCGATGCCGGCGCTGGTGCTGTCGCCGGCACCGACCGTATCGATCGGCCCAGTGACCGGGTAGGCAGGGATGACCGTAGTTTTCACCCCCTCTCCCAATTGCCTGGCCACATAGATTCCCCGCTCTCCCATCGTGCAGAAGACAGGGCGTTGAATCCGCTGGGCAAAGGCGACCACCACATCGTTCGTCGGTGGAGTGCTCGGGTTGGGCGCGCCCGCGAGTCCCCTGTACATGGCCCAGACGAGCAGCGCATTGGGACATTCGCGCGCATTGGGCTTGACGCTGACATTGCGGAAAGTCCCGATGCGCTCGCGACTGTCGGCAAGGATCAGTTTGGCAGGATTCGCCTCGCCCAGCTGGGCCAGCAATTCCCGCACCCGCGCGGTGACCACGCCACACTCGTCTTCGCTGACTTGATCCAGCACCAGCAAGGCATCCACCTGCGGCCAGGTGTCGGCCAGTCCTTCCAGCACGAGATCCTGTAGCGGCGCCGGCGTCGGCGTG
>DASPXY010000134.1:0-3028 GCA_035637055.1 Gemmataceae bacterium
TCTCTTCAAGGGATGGCAGAGTCTTGAACAGATGCCGTACTCGATTGCTTATCCAGTAAGCGAAGGGCGAGCCCGGCACATCCCCGAAG
This sequence comes from Gemmataceae bacterium, assembly GCA_035637055.1. Lineage (GTDB taxonomy): Bacteria > Planctomycetota > Planctomycetia > Gemmatales > Gemmataceae > DASPXY01. Next base: position 90 of record DASPXY010000134.1, read on the forward strand.
GAAATCGGATCAACGGTAAAGACAACAGTGGTAATCGGCGCGCAAAATGGACCCGGCTGAACGGCCGAAATCGGCGCGCAAAATGGACCCACCCCAGCCGCTTCTGTTCTACTGGAGACTTCACCAGCTGAGGTCTTTGGAGAACGGAGGCAAGGATGCTGACGGTGGACGACTACGGCACGATTCGCCGCGCGTACCGCGACGGCATGAGCATTCGCGAACTCGCCCGTACCTTTCATCACTCGCGCTACAAGATCCGGGCGATCCTCCAGGAGGCCCAACCCCGACCCTACACCCGCTCCCAACCCCCGCCCGCTCCCATCCTCGGCCCCTATCACGCCCTCATCGACGCGATCCTCGCCGACGACGAACAGGCTCCCCCCAAGCAGCGGCACACGGCCATGCAAGTCTTCCGGCGCCTGTGCGACGAACAGGGCTACCGCGGCGGTTACAACGCGGTGCGGCGCTACATCGGTAAACAGCGGCGCCAGCACCGCGAGACTTTCATCCCGCTGGCCCACGATCCCGGCCAGCGTCTGGAGGCGGACTTCGGCCACATTCACGTGGACTTCCCCAGCGGCCGACGGCTCGTGCCGGTGCTCATCGCCGCCTGGGCCTACTCCCATTACGGCTTCGCGTGGGCGGCGCCCAGCGAACGCACCGAGGCCATCTTGGCGGGCCTGGTCGAGGCGTTCGCCTTCTTCGGCTGTGTGCCGCACGAGGTCTGGTGGGACAACCCGACCACGGTGGTCGCCCAGATCTTCACCGGCCGCGACCGCCGGCCCAACCCCTACTACGCGGCCTTGGCCAGTCACTACACCTTCGAGCCCTTGTTCTGCATGCCGGCCAAGGGCAACGAGAAGCCCCACGCCGAGACGCGCGTCCGCGTCCTGCAACAGCAGTGGGCCACGCCCGTGCCCCAGGTCGCCGACTGGGGCGCCCTCAATCGTTACCTGCGGCAGCGCTGTCTGCGCGAGCGCGAGCGGACGGTGGCCGGCTACCAGGAGACGATGGGCCAGCGCTTCGAGCGCGATCGGGCGGGCGCGGTGGGCTTGCCGGCCCACCCGTTCGACGCCTGCATCGTGCAAGCCGCCCAGGTGGACAAGTACCAGACCGTGCGCTTCGACAACAACCGCTACAGCGTGCCGCGTGCCTGCGCCTACCAGGGCGTGACGGTCAAGGGCTATGTCGAACGGGTCGAGGTGGTGGTGGGCGGCCAGGTGGTTGCCCGGCACCCGCGCAGTTACCAACGGGATGAGCAGATCCTCGATCCGTTGCACTACCTGGCCGCGTTGGGTCGCCGGCCCGCGGCCCTCGATCACGCGCCGGTGCTCCGGGATTGGCAGTTGCCCGCGTGCTTCACGCAGCTGCGGCAGGCCCTGGAGCAGCGGCACGGCCTGCGTGCCGGGGCGCGGCAGTACATTCGCGTGCTGCAACTGCTGGCCGAGCATCCTCTGGAGCGCGTGCAGCAGGCCGTGACCCATTGCCTGCCGCGCCAACCCCTGGACGCCGACCGCATCCGCGCCCGGGTGGCTCGTCTGGCCGAGGCGGGGAGCGCCACCGCCACGCCCACACCCGAAGTCCCCCCTGCGTGTCCGTCATCAGTGACACCGTTATGTCAGTACCAGGTTCCCCGGCCCGACCTGGGCCGTTTCGACCAACTACTTTCCCAAGGAGAAGAGGACGATGGCTGCGAACGCCAACACGCATCTGCTGCTGCGGAGCAATCTCAAACAACTGCGGCTGCCAACCATGCATAGCGAGTTCGAGAAGCTCGCCCGCGAAGCAGCGGCCGCCAACGAAGGCTATGAGCAATACCTGCTGCGGCTGACGGAGCTGGAGGTAGCCGCCCGCGCCAGCAACGCGGTGCAAGCCCGCATCCGCCAGGCCGGCTTCCCGGCCCCCAAGGACTTCGACACCTTCGACTTCACCGCCGTGCCGTCGTTGAGTAAGCCGAAAATGCTGGAGTTGGCACGCGGCGAGTGGATCGACCAGCGCGCCAACGTCTGCCTGCTGGGCAGCCCGGGGACCGGCAAAACGCACTGCGCCGTGGCCTTGGGCCTGGCCGCCTGCCGGCTGGGCAAGCGGGTGCGCTTCTTCACGGCGGCCGCGCTGGTAACGCGGCTGGAGGAGGCGCAGAAGCAGTACCAACTCGACCGCCTGCTGGCCCACCTGGACAAGACGGATCTGTTGATCTGCGATGAACTGGGCTACCTGTCGTTCAGTCGCGCCGGGGCCGAATTGCTCTTCCAGGTGTTCGCCGACCGCTACGAGCGGCGGAGCCTGCTGGTGACGAGCAACTTGGCGTTCAGTGAATGGGGCCAGGTCTTTCAAGGCGAGCGCATGACGGCCGCCTTACTGGATCGGTTGACGCACCGCTGCCACATCTTTGAGATGAACAGCGAAAGCTTTCGCTTCCGGGAGTCGATGAAGAACAAGAAGGCCAAGAAGGGGGAGTGACGGACGGTGACGTCGCCGGCGGTGTGATGGTGGATTTTCCAGGCATAGCTCCGGTGTCCGATGGCAGGGAAACAGGCCCCCGGCCACCAGCGTGGGCGGGGGCCCCTTGGGAAAGCGCCATCGGCGCACCGTCGGCCGAGGTATCCCTTGTCGGGTTGCGTCCCCGCAGAGCCCGACTCCGTTTCCCTCGGCGGCCCGAGTGTAGCCCCGCGGGCCGCAAGGAACAAGAGCAAGGCGCCGGGAGCGGGTCACAGAAACCCCTCCCGATAGGTGTACCCCTGAACCCCGGTGGGTCCGTTTTGCGCGCCGGTGTGGGTCCATTTTGCGCGCCGATTACCACTTGGCCAATGGGGGAGGATGGTCCTACATTTCCAGCATCCAGTTCGGGAAACCCCGGCCATAGTGCAGGCGCGTGACTCGCTGGCGAAGACCGTCTGGCTCAAGGAGAAGATCGAGTTCCGGCACAGCTTCCGGCCCAA
>DASPXY010000135.1:0-6899 GCA_035637055.1 Gemmataceae bacterium
GAAGCTGATCAAGCAACTCGACGCCGCAACGGCGAAGAACAAGGACAAGGGCATGGGCAGTTTCGTCGTCTTCCTGACCAACAGCGAAGCTCTGCCCGACCAGCTGAAGAAACTGGCGACAACGGAGACCATCAAGAACACCGTACTGGCCATCGACGGCCCGAGCGGCCCGGAGAAATTTGAGGTCGCCCGCGACGCCGACGTGACCGTTGTCCTGTACAACGAGCATGTGGTGCTCGCCAACCACACGTTCCGCAAGGGCCAGCTGAACGACCAGGCCATCACGCAGATCATGGCGAATGTGCCGAAGATCCTGAAGTAGCCCTCACCACCAGCGCTGGCGAATCGACGAAGGCCGCTCGGAGGTTGGCTCCGGGCGGCCTTCGTCGTTATCTCCGCGTGCTTCCCGCACTGGTCGAGTGATGCCAAGGTGCGAAGTGCAGGGGGCAGCCGCCAAGAACGGAAAAAGTGCGAAAAGCGCTGCCCAGGGCGATGGATACTGGTAATATCCCTGTTGATTTTTGTCAAATCTCTTGATGAACCATCCCCTTGGGGTTGGCTCTCTCGTGGCAATCTCGTTATGTTGCCACTCACCAAGCCTAAACCTTGCTGGAGGGTATCCTGCCCTGCACCGACGTTACCTCCTGGGCCTTCCGCTGTTGTTCCTCGCTCTCTCCACCGCGAATGGGGGTGAAAAAGCCAAGCAGCCTGCGCCTGCCCCTCATCCCCTTGCCGAAGCCAAATTGAAAGCAGCGCAGGAAGCCTATCGGCTGCATGTCGAGCGAGCCAAGATGGGGGGCAGCGACTCTTTTAACGAAGAAAAGTGGTACCAGATGTCCGTTCGTGTTTTGCAGTCGGAGCAAGAACTGAGCAAGAACAAGGGAGATCGGATCGCGGCTTTTCGAGCGCATTGCGATCGCATGACCGAGTTGGAAGCGCTCGCCAAGCGATTCGGCAAAGCCGGCGCTGCCGCCCCGGAACGGGTTGCTTCGACGAGGTTCTTTCGGCTGGAAGCCGAAATCTGGCTCGACCGAGCGCGCGCCGGGAAGGAAAAAGACAGAGAAGGGGACAGCTAAACCTGAGATCCTTGACCCTCGCCCTGGCCCTGCACAGGAGTGGAACGATGGGACAACAAAGTTGGGAGTTTTACCAGGTCCAAGAGACAGGCGAGGGTGTCCCTTACCCGCTCTGATGGGTTTGCGGCATGGCTCATACGCCCGGCGCCCCGTTCGCCGAGTTTGGGTTGGCCGCAAGTACCCTGTATGCCGTGCCATTCAACCAGATACGTGCCGTGACGGTATCCAAGATGTTGATCTTTCTCACCCAACTTGGCGGTGCCGGGCGCACCACGGACGGTCGGGCCACCGTTGGGGGGTGTCCGCATGGAATGAAATGAGACGAAAGTGTGTCCCGGCGCAACTGCTCTTCCTTCAAGCCTTTCCGCCGACACATTTCGTATCACACCCCTGAGAACCAATCGCAGGAGTGTGAGGGGAAAAGAGTGGTTCGTCACGTTTTCATGCGACCCCTCGTCCCTGTCTCCATTCTACGCCGGCAGGGGAGGGGGAATGGTAAACGGCGGCAACGGGGATGAGTTCCTTCCTCAGATCCGCTCCAGAATCGTCGCGGTAGCCATCCCGTGGCCGATGCACATGACCTGCAAGCCGAACTGCCCGCCGATCGCTTCGAGGCCCGCGAGCATCTTCGCCATCAGCCCCGCGCCCGTCGCCCCGAGCGGGTGGCCGTGCGCGATGGCGCCGCCCCACGGATTCACCTTGGCCATGTCTGGCTTGCACTCCCGCGCCCAGGCCAGCACCACCGTCGCGAATGCCTCGTTGATCTCGATCCAGTCGAGGTCTCGAAGCGTCAGCCGGGCACGCTCCAGCGCCTTCCACGTCGCCGGCACCACGCCCATTAGCTGCAGCGTGGGATCGTCGCCCACCACGACCCGCGCCCGGAAACGCGCCCGCGGCCGAAAACCGTCCGCCACCGCCGTTTCGCGGCTCGCCAGCAGCAACGCCGCCGCTCCATCGGAGAGCTGACTGGCATTGCCGGCGGTGACCACGCCCTTGCCTGTGGGGCGAAAGACGGTCGGCAAAGCCGCCATTTTCGCCCGATCGATCACCTCGCGAATCCCCTCGTCGCGCGTCAGGGTGATGGCGGCCCCTTCGGCATTCGCGCCCGCGGTCGGGAGCAGTTCGCGATTGGCGCCGGCGCGAGCCGCTTGATTGGCCCGTCGGTGACTCTCCGCGGCGAGGGCGTCCACCTCATCGCGGCCCAGCCGCCAGCGGTCCGCGACCCGTTCGGCGCTCTCGCCCTGATGGATGAGATCGTGACACGCGCGCAACTCGGGGTTGAGCTTCTCGAACCCGCCGCCGACATCGCTGAACATCGGCGCGCGCGTCATGCTCTCGACCCCGCCCGCGATGGCGTAGTGCATGTCTCCGCTCGCGATGGCCTGCGCGGCGAAATGGACGGCCTGCTGGCTGGAACCACACATGCGATTGAGCGTGACGGCCGGCACGGTGACCGGGAAGCCCGAGAGCAACACCGCCAACCGCCCCACGTTGGCGCCCTGTTCCCCCGCCTGAGTGACGGTCCCGGTTAGCACGTCCTCGACCTTGCCGGGGGCGACGCCGGCACGCTGAACCAGGCCCTGGAGCGTGTGAGCGAGCAGGCGGTCGGGGCGAATGTCGCGGTAGGCAGCGCCGCGGCGAGCGAACGGAGTGCGCACCGCTTCGAGGATCACGGCTTCCGACACTTCGGACCTCTTTCTAGTGAAATCGACGGCAAGGGCGGATCGCCGCGGTTACGCGAACGCCTTGCGCAACAGCGTCAGGCTGCGCGGCACCGCCGTTCTCGGGTTCTCGCGGCCCTCGAACTCCAGTGAAATGTACCCGCCGTAACGGTGCCGGCGGAGCATCGCCGCGATGCGATTGTAGTCCAGGTCCAGGGTGTACCACAGCCCGCCGCCGTAGTAGGTCTTCGCCTGCACCAGCACCGCCCGCGGCGCGAGCTGCTCCAGCTGCTCGTAGATGTTGTCCAGGAAGTTGCCCGTGTCGAGCGTCACCTGCAGCCAGGGCGACTTGAGGGCATTCACGACGCGCAGCACGCCCTCCGCGGTCCGGCCCAGGCCCCAGTGATTTTCCAGGCCGAGCAGCACCCCGCAGCGCTCCGCCGCTCGCAGGCAGATGCCGAGGCTGTCGATCACCCAGCGGAAACCGTCCTCGTCGGTGTACCCCTTGCGGGGCGGCTCGATGCCGCGATTCTTCATCAGCTCGTTGAAGTTCTTGCTCGTGCCCCAGGTGCCGGTATTGACGCGCATCGTCGGGATGCCCAGGCTATACGCCAGCTCGATGCAGTGGATCGTGTGATCGACGTTTTTCTGGCGGGTGGCCTTGTCGGGCGAGAGGAAGCCCTGATGGGTAGAGAAGCCGCACAGGTCGAGGCCGTTGAGGAATGCCCGCCGCTTGAGGCGCTGCAGGACGTCGTTCGTCTCGCTCTCCATCTGCCGATGGAGGATCTCGACGCCGTCGAAGCCCATCTCGGCAGCGAGGTCGATGCAGGTCTCGATGTCGCGCAGATCCTTGTTGCGGAACTGCCAGAACGAGTAGGTCGAGACGGCGATGCGATTGCCCCGCTGCCTCCTGGCCTGCGGCAGTCCCGGACCCGGACCTGCAGGCTGCGGTTGGTTACCGGCGGCAGCGGCGCCGCTGGCAGCGAGGACGGTGGCGGCTGAGGACGCCAGGAAATGGCGGCGGTCGAGCGTCATGATACTTGTCCCCTCACGGCACACGCGGCAGGCAGCCGGGCGACAGTTTCAGGTTGTGGTCAACACCACTTATTGTACTTCCCGGGCTCCTCGCTGACCTCTGTGCGAACGGTATAATGAGGTTGCAGGCCGTCCCGAGTCCTGACGAGCGAGCAGCACGCATGCACAAAGGCCCCCAACCTCCCACCGAGCAGACACCCGCCGAACACGGTCCGCAGACTCACCTGCTGTACCACTTCTGCCGCCTGCAACTGCCCGCCATCGTGCTCGCTCCGGGCACCTTCGAGCGCCACCTGCAGCGCACCTTCCAGCTTTACCAGGCGAAGGCCGGGGCCGCGGCGAACTGGGCGGCCTACCTGGAGAACCTCTATCCCCTGGACTGGTTCGTGGCCTGCGCCTGCCTGGAGGGCAACACCCGCGCCTGGGAATACCTGTTCGCCGCCCGCGCCGGCCGCACCGACTGTCTGCTGATGGATGCCCTCCGCGCCCGCGCCGCCCGCCTCTACCCGCGCGACGAGGAGCGGCAGGACAGCGCTGTCAACGAATTCTGGGGGCACCTTTACGTCCCGGAGACCGAGGACAGCGTCGCGGTGCTGGCGCGCTACGACGGCCAGCGGCCGCTGGTGCCGTGGCTGATCCGCGTCTTCCAGAACTGGCACGTCTCGCAGTTGCGCCGCCGCGCCGGCATCCAGGCACTGCCGGAAGACGACCTGGCGCTGCCGTTGCCCACGAATGGGGATCCGCGCTGGCACGAGTCGTTCCGCGAGGCAGCCGCCGAGTGGGCCAGCGAGTTGAAAGACACGGAACTGCTGATCCTGGGATTGCGGCTGCGTTATCGCCTCAGCCAGCGCGAGGTGGCGGCGCTGCTCGGCATGCACGAGGGCACGATTTCGCGCCGCACCGACCAGCTGCGCGACCAGTGCCTGGAGCACCTCGGCAAGCGCCTGCTGGAGCAGGGTTGGACCGGGGACGACCTGTCCGACTACGTCCGCACGGAGATGCACAGCGTACTGCTGGACGATCCGCGTCTGTCAGTCGATCACCTCGCCCAGCTGCTCGCCGCACGGGGCAAGAGCCTGCCCGTCGTGTAGCATCACCCCTTTGCCACCCTGTTGTGGCACGGTCTCCTGACCGTGCCACGGCTGTTGACCGAAGGTCTCCTCCGGGGGCCCGGCATTCGGGAGACCTGCGGTCGCAAGAGTGGCACGGTCAGGAGACCGTGCCACAACAGTGGTTTTCAAACCGCTTCTCAGCCGCAAGCGGCCCGTCTCTGTAAAACAAGCAGCGGTCAGCGGACAACGGACGAAAGCAGCAATGGCGTTTATTCCCCCCAAAGGCCCTCTCGATGCTCCTCTACCCGGCGTGGTCGGGGACAGCCCCGCCATGCGGGCGGTCTACCGCCTGACGCGGCTGGTGGCGCCGACACGCGCCAGCGTCCTCGTTGTCGGCGAAACCGGCACCGGCAAGGAGTTGATCGCGCGCAGCGTTCACCGCCTCAGTCCGCGCGGCGACGGCCCCTATGTCCGAGTCAACTGTGGCGCCCTGACGGAGAGCCTGCTGGAGAGCGAACTGTTTGGCCACATCAAGGGTGCTTTCACCGGCGCGGTCGATAACAAGACCGGCCGTTTCGAGGCGGCTCACGGGGGGACGATCTTCCTCGATGAAATCTCGAGCATGAGCCCCAAACTCCAGGTCAAACTGCTGCGCGTGCTGCAGGAGCGCGAGTTCGAGCGTGTCGGCGAGAGCCGCACCATCCGCGTCGATACGCGCGTCGTCGCCGCGACGAACCAGTTCCTGGAGGACGAAATCGAGGCCGGCCGGTTCCGCGACGACCTGTATTACCGCCTCAACGTGGTGCCGATCTACCTGCCGCCGTTGCGCGAGCGGCGCAAGGACATCCCGGCGCTGGCCCGCCATTTCCTCGAGCGCTACTGCGAGGAAAACAAACGTGAGACACCCTCGATTCCCGATGAGGTGCTGGAGCGACTGCAAACTTACGACTGGCCGGGCAATGTGCGCGAGCTGGAGAACTACGTCGAGCGCTCGGTGGTGCTGGGGCAGGACGGTATGGTCAACTTCGAGGCGTTGCAGCCGGGAGCGCAAGGAGAGCGACGGCTCAAGCCGGCGAAGGCTCGCGGCGGCGATGTCGAGGCGCTCATCCAGCAGCTCGTGCGCACGGCCATCCAGAGCATTCCCCCTGGTCAGGGCAAGTTGAAGCCGTTGGTGGTGGACCGTGTCGAGCGCGAGCTGATCGAGCAAGTGCTGCTGGCCTGCGACAAAGTGACCGTGAAGGCAGCTGACCGGCTCGGCATCAACCGCAACACGCTCCAGAAGAAAATGGCCATTTACAACCGCCCCCCCGGTGCGCCCCTTCCCATCGACGAGGAGAACGGCGCGGAGGAATAATGCAGTTCCAAGCCCACGGGTTGCGACCCGTGGGCTTCGACCCTCACTACCATGCTCCCCCTCTTCATCAACTTACGCGACCGACTTTGTCTCGTGATCGGCGGTGGTGCTGTTGGCCGCCGCAAGGGGCTTGCCCTGCTGGAAGCCGGCGCTCGCGTTCGGTTGATCTGGCCGGAAGGGCCTCCAGGTGAGCAGACCGCGCCACGGCTCGAACGGGTGTGTGGCCCCTATCGCCCCGAACATCTCGACGGCGTCAGTCTGGTGATCGCGGCCGCCACGCCGGAGGTCAATCGTCAGGTCGTCGCCGATGCCCGCGCCCGCGGGATCTGGGTCAACTCCGCCACCGAGCCCGACGAGGGCGACTTTCACATGGCCGCGACGGTGCGCCGCGGCGAGTTCGTCGTCGCCGTCCACACGGGCGGCCACGCCCCGGCCCTGGCTCGCGAAGTGTGCGACCGCCTCGAAGACCTGTTCGATGAAACCTTCGCCGTCTGGGTCGCGCTCCTCGCCGAACTCCGCCCGTTGATTCGCAAGACCGTGGCCGCCCCGTTGCGCCGACCGTTGCTGAAAAAACTCTGCGCCTGGACGTGGCTGGAGCGGCTGCGCGCCGAGGGACGCGACGCCGTCCGGACCGCGATGTACGCCGAGATGCAGGCTCTAGCACAGGGGCCGCGCTCGTCGCTATAATCGACCTACCATGCTCGCGCTGCTCGGCAAAATC
>DASPXY010000136.1:0-10690 GCA_035637055.1 Gemmataceae bacterium
CCTGGTTCTCCTGGTCCACGGCGGCGAACACCTCGTCATCAAGTCCCTCTACCATCGGCCCCACTTCGACGATGCGACCATCGACCGCATGTTCAGCCATCTCGAAACGCTGCTCCAAGGCTTCGTCAAACACCCCAACGAACGCGTCAGCGCCTTACCTGTGTTGACGGAGGCCGAATATCGTCAAATTATCCATGAATGGAACGACACCGCCGCCGCTTACCCGCGTGACCGCTGCCTTCATCAACTCTTTGAGGAGCAGGTGGAGCTTGTTCCGGACACAGTCGCGGTAAGCAGCGACGGACGCGAGACGACCTACCAGGAATTGAATGAGCGCGCCAACCGCCTCGCGCATCACCTGCGCGGCCTGGGCGTCGGGCCGGGGGTGCTGGCCGGCATCTGCATCGAGCGTTCCGCGGACATGCTCGTCGGCGTGCTCGGCATCACCAAGGCGGGCGGGGCCTACGTGCCGCTCGACCCGGCCTATCCGAAAGAGCGCCTGGCCTTCATGCTGAAGGACACGCAGGCTGCGGTGCTGCTGACGCAGCAGAAGTTCCTCGAACGCTTGCCCGAAACGCCGGCCCGCGTGCTGTGCCTGGATCAGCTGGGCGAGACCCTCGCCAACGAGAGCACAGACAATCCGGTCAGTGGCGTGGCCCCGACGGACCTGGCCTACATCATTTATACCTCTGGCTCGACCGGCCAGCCCAAGGGCGTCGTCCTGCGCCACGGCCCGGTGGTGAACCTGATCGACTGGGTCAACACGACCTACAACGTCGGCCCCGGCGACCGCCTGCTGTTCGTCACCTCGCTGAATTTTGACCTGTCGGTGTATGACATTTTCGGCATCCTCGGAGCCGGCGGTTGCGTCCGGGTTGCCGCAGTAGAAGAGTTACGCGACCCGGAAAAGCTCTTGCAGGTTCTTTGTCAGGAGCCGATCACCTTCTGGGATTCGGCGCCGCCGCAGTTGCAGCAGGTCGCATCGTTCTTCGCCGCCGCCCCCAAAGGACCGGGGCGGAATGCGCTGCGGCTCGTGTTCCTCAGCGGCGACTGGATCCCGGTGCCGCTGCCGGACGCGATCCGGGCCACCTTTGCGAATGCCCAGGTCATCAGCCTCGGCGGCGCCACCGAGGCCGCCATCTGGTCCAATTACTATCCGATTGGTGCAGTCGATCCGAAATGGCCGAGTATCCCGTACGGCAAGCCGATCAAGAACGCGCGTTACCACGTCCTCGACAAGCACCTCCATCCCGTCCCGGTGGGAGTGACCGCGGAGCTGCACATCGGCGGGCTGTGCCTGGCGGACGGCTACCTCAACCGGGCGGAGTTGACAGCGGAGAAGTTCATCGCCGACCCGTTCGCGGACCCCTCCCCCCCACCCCCTCCCCTAAAAGGAGAGGGGGAGAAGAGCGCTTTGTCTGGCTCCCCCTCTCCGTTGCGGGGAGGGGGCTGGGGGGAGGGGTGGACGCCACGCCTCTACAAAACGGGCGACCTGGCGCGGTACTTCCCCGATGGCAACCTCGAATTCCTGGGCCGCATGGATTTCCAGGTCAAGATTCGCGGCTTCCGCATCGAACTCGGCGAGATCGAGGCGGCCCTGGCGCAGCATCCCACCGTCCGCGAGTGTCTGGTCACCGCGCTCAAGGATGAGTCCGGGGATCGCTACCTGTGCGCGTACGTCGTCCCGCGTCCCGGGCAGACCGCCGCTGCCAGCGATCTCCGCAAGTTCCTGCAGCAGACTCTGCCGGCCCACATGGTGCCGCCGCACTACGTCACGCTCGACGCGTTTCCGCTCAATCCCAACGGCAAGATCGACCGCAAGGCATTGCCGCCGCCCGGTCGTGAGCGGCGCGACGAGACGGCGACCTTCGCGGCGCCGCGCAACGCGACCGAGAAGGCCGTCGCCGAGATCTGGGCCAAGCTCCTCGGCGTCGAGCAGGTCGGCATTCACGACAACTTCTTTGCTCTGGGCGGTCACTCCTTGAAAGCGACGCAGGTCGTTTCGCGGATCCGGCAGGAGCTGAAGGTGGAGCTGCCCTTGCAGGCGTTCTTCCGGGCGCCGACCATCGCGGGCCTCTGTGCAGCGCTCCCCAAGGAAGGGAATGAGACCATGTTGGTCGGCGCCGACATCACCGCCGAGGCCATCAAGCGGGCGCGCGTCCCCGCCTCGTTCGCTCAGCGCCGGCTGTGGTTCGTCGATCAACTCGGACAGGATCGCGACGTCTACATCATCGGCTACGTGGTGCGCATCCGTGGGCCGCTCAACGAAGCTGCCCTGCGCCAGGCCTTCGACGCCTTGGTGGAGCGTCACCACAGTTTGCGCACCACCTTCGCCGACGAGGTCGGCCAGCCGGTGCAGGTCGTCGGGCCGCCCCTGCCGGTGGACCTGCCGGTGATCGACCTGACGGGCAGCCCGCCCGCCGAACGCGAGGCGGAGACGCAATACTTGGCCGAGGCCGAGGCGCGGCAGGTGTTCGACCTGGCCCGCGGGCCGCTGTGGCAGGTCAAGCTACTCCGCCACGGTCCGCAGGAGCACGTGCTGTTCTTGACGATGCACCACATCATCACCGATGGCTGGTCGATGGGGCTGCTGTTCCGCGACCTGAGCGAGCTGTATGGGCGAGCCGCGACGGGCAAGCCGGTGGAGCTGCCGCCGCTGCCGGTGCAGTACACCGACTTCAGTAGCTGGCAGCGGCAATGGCTACAGGGCACGCTGGGTAAGCAGTTGCTGCACTGGAAGAAGGTTCTGGCCGGGGCCCTTCCGGTGCTGCAGCTGCCCATGAGCCGCACCCGCCCCCCAACACAAACCTTCCGCGGCGCCTTGCACGTCTTCCCACTGCCGCCCGCCTTGGTGGAAGGGATCGGCGAGGTGAGCCGGCAGGAGGAGGCGACGTCGTTCATGACGTTGCTGGCCGCCTTCATGGCCTTGCTGCATCGCTACAGCGGCCAGGAGGACATTCTCGTCGGCATTCCCATCGCGAACCGCAACCGCGCCGAGATCGAGGACGTCGTCGGCTTCTTCGTCAATATGCTACCGGCCAGGGTGGACATTGCGGGCGACATCACCTTCCGCGAATTGCTGCAGCGCGTTCGCCAGCGCACGCTCGACGTGTTCGCCCATCAGGATCTGCCGTTCGACGTGCTGGTGCAGGAACTCCACCCGGACCGGAGCAATTCCCAGCAACCGATCTTCCAGGTGCTGTTCAACTACCTGCAAAACACCTCCGTGAGCGCCAGCGGCCTGACGTGGTCCACTTCGTGGACGCACAACGGCACCGCGAAGTTCGACCTGACGCTCCTCATCGAAGAGGAAGCGGCGGGCCTGCGCGCCTCCTTCGAGTACAATACCGATCTCTTTGATGCCGAAGCCGTTGCCCGCATGGCCGGCCACTTCCTGACGCTCCTGGAGGGCTTTGTCGCCGACCCTGGCCGTCGTCTGGCGCAGCTGCCCTTGCTCACCGAGGCCGAGCGCAAACAAACGCTCATCGAGTGGAACGACACGCGCGCCGACTATCCGCGCGATCGCGGCGTCCAGCAGTTGTTCGAGGATCAGGCCGCCAAAACGCCTGAGCGCGTGGCGGTTGCCTTCGAGAAACGTCAGCTGACCTACGCCGAACTCAACGCCCGCGCGAATCAGTTGGCCCATTATCTCAAGACGCTGAACGTCGGCCCCGAGGTGCTGGTCGGCCTGTGCCTGGAGCGCTCGGTGGAGATGGTCGTTGGGCTGCTGGGCATCCTCAAGGCGGGCGGGGCTTACGTGCCGCTCGATCCCGGTTTCCCGTCAGATCGCCTGGCCTTCTATGTGGAAGACAGCGCCATGCCGGTGCTGATCACACAGAAGTCCCTGCTGGGCAAACTGCCCGAACACAAGGCGCGCGTGGTCAACCTGGACGACTGGGACGTGGTTGCCGGCCACAGCAAGGACAACCCGGCGCCGACCGCGACCGCGCAGAACCTGGTGTACGTGATTTACACCTCCGGCTCGACGGGCAAGCCGAAGGGCGTGCAAGTGCTGCACGGGGCGCTGACCAACTTCATCAACTCGATGCGCCAGCAGCCGGGGCTGACGGAGAAAGACGTGCTGCTGGCGGTGACGACGATCTCTTTCGACATTCACGCTCTGGAAATGTGGTTACCGCTGAGCGTCGGCGCGAAGATCATCGTGGTCAGCAAGGACGTGTCGGGGGATGGCGTCCGTTTGCTGGCCCTGCTCCAGGAGTCGGGCGCGACCGTCCTGCAGGCGACGCCGGCAACCTGGCGACTGCTGCTCGCGGCCGGCTGGGAGGGCAGCAAGCAGCTCAAGGCGCTCTGCGGCGGCGAGCCGATGACGGTCGAGTTGGCCGAGAAACTGCTGCCCCGGCTCGCGAGCCTGTGGAACATGTATGGCCCGACGGAGACGACGGTCTGGTCCACGATCAATCAGGTGCGCGCCGTCAATGGCCCCGTCCCGATCGGCCGGCCCATCGACAACACGCTGATCTACCTCGTCGATAAGCAGCTCAATCCGGTGCCGGTCGGGGTGGTTGGCGAGCTGCTGATCGGCGGCGACGGCCTGGCCCGCGGTTACCTCAACCGTCCCGAACTGACCCAGGAAAAGTTCATCCCGGATACGTTCGTTTCCCCCTCCCCCCCACCCCCTCCCCGCAGCGGAGAGGGGGAGAAGAACACAGTGTCTAGCTCCCCCTCTCCGCTGCGGGGAGGGGGTGGGGGGGAGGGGTCAGGGCCACGCATGTACCGCACCGGCGACCTAGCGCGCTATCTGCCCGACGGCACGATCGAGTGCCTCGGCCGCGTCGATCATCAGGTCAAGATTCGCGGCTACCGCATCGAACTTGGCGAAATCGAAACGGTCCTCGGCCAGCAACCGGGCGTCAAGACGAACGTCGTCGTGGCCCGCAAGGACGAGTCCGGCGCCGATTATCTCGCCGCCTACATCATCCCGCAGCCGGGCACGGAGTGCCGTCCCGACGATCTGCGCAAGGCGTTGCAGGCGCGGCTGCCGGAGTACATGGTGCCGAGTTACTTCGTCACCCTGGAGTCGTTCCCCCTGACGCCCAACGGCAAGATCGACCGCAAGGCGCTGCCGGCTCCGCAGCAGGGCGGCGACGGCAAGGCGGGCCGCACGATCGTACCCCCGCGCGACGACGCTCAGCGCGATCTGTTGCCGATCTGGGAAGAGGTGTTGAAGGTCAAGCCGATCAGTATCACGGACAATTTCTTCGAGTTGGGCGGCCATTCGTTCCTGGCGGCGGTGCTGATTGCCAAGATCAAGCAGCAGCTGGGGCACACCTTGCCGCTGGGGACGCTTTTCACCGCCCCCACGATCGAGAAACTGGCGCACATCCTGACGCAGTCGCTGGAGGCCGGCACGGAAAGCTCGATCGTGCCGCTGCAGGAAGAGGGCAACAAGCCGCCGTTGTTTATGATTGCCGGCGTCGGCGGCCACGTGTTCACGTTTCACAAGTTCGCCCGCCTGCTCGGCCACGACCAGCCCGTTTATGGCTTCAAGGCGATCGGCGTTGACGGCGTCCACAAGACGCCCGAGACGATCGAGGAAATGGCGGCGTATTACATCCGCGAGATTGCGGCTCAGCGGCTCAAGGGGCCGTACGTACTCTCGGGCTACTCGATCGGCGCCGTCGTCGCGTATGAACTGGCGGTGCAGTTGCGAGCGCTGGGGCACAAGGTGCCGGCGCTCGTAGTCTTCGACATGTTCGCTCCGGGTTATCCGCGAAAGTTGCCGGGCTGGCGCCGGGCGCTGTTGCACCTGTGGAACTTCGTGCGCTTGCCTTTCCGCAAGAAGTGGGGGTACGTGAAGGAACGTTTCCACAAGATCTGGGTACGGATCCTGGCCTGGACGGGCCAGCGCCAACGCATTGCGCCGAAGATCGGCGTCGAGGGGATCGAGGAGAGCGTCCTGCAGCGTGTGTGGGTGGCGCTGACGGCGGCCCAGATGCGTTACCTGCCGCAGCGGCAGTTCGACGGCAAGGTGATCCTGTTCAAGGCGGCGGAGGGCTTCAAGGACTGGCACGCGACGAAGCTGGACGATCCGAAGTACGGCTGGGGGCGCTGGGCGACGGGCGGCGTCGAGGAGCACACCATCCCCGGCGGGCACATGGAGATGTTCCACGACAAGAATATCAACCTTGTGGCGGCGGAACTCGCCAAGAGCCTCGGCTGAGAGGATTGATAGTGGCCTGGAGTTGATGCACTGCGTTGCGCGGGGTGTCCACGCCAAATCACCGTCGGTTCTCAGTCTTCATCCGCGGGGGCAAGCAGCCGCAACCCGATCGGCAGCGATTCGCCGAACATCTGACTCTGCTCCTCGCCCTCCAATTCCGTCACCTCCTCGACCATGCGCACCCAGTGCCCGGGCACCGACTGCGACCGCAGCACGGTGAGCACACTGTCGCGATGGCTGTCATTGATGTCGAGGGCGCGCTGACCGCTGCGCCGCGCCAGTTGCACCAGGCAGAACGCCCACGCCAGGCGCTCGCTCTCGTGGCCCGGCTCGAAACTCAGGATGTGGTCCAGCCAGCCCTCGGCGACCTCGTGATGCACAACCGCGTTGAGCGGTCCGTAAAGTAGCACACGCGCCCCCAGGCGTGTCAGCGCGAAGAACGCATACGTCGGCACCGGGCTGCGCTTCAGCGGCTTGAGTAGAGCGTGCCCGAGCATCTCCTTCTGCTTGACGTCGAGTCGTTCCAGACTGCCGGCGGCTCGCCACATCTCGGCGAACTCATTGGCTCCCGGTTTCGCCGTGGCCTTGCCTTTCGACGGCAGCAGCACCGGCCGCAGGCGGTTGTAGAGGGTCGCTTGCAGTTGGGCGCTCAGGCCGCCCGCCACGCGCCGCCACATGATCCAGAAATCGCCGCCGCCCTCGACCGGGCGCGGTGCGGGCTTGGCCGTCTTGCCCGCCTCCTGTTTCGGCGGCGCGTGCAGCATTTTCCACAGTTGCTCCACGCGGAACTTGTCGAGCGAATCTCCGAAGCCCGGCCGCAGCGCATAACCGACGAGGTTATACCAACGGCTCAGGTGGGCCGGCGAACGGCGGCGATGCTCCGCGACTTCCGCGAGAAAGTCCCACAGGCGACGGCACAGGCCAGTCGGCCACTCGTGCCGCGGAGCGTCGAGCGCCGTCTCAAGCGCTTTCGTCAACTCCTGGGCTGTCGGCGTCGCTGCCCCCTCGACATAGGCGGCCTGGATCAGACGAGCCGCTTCCTGCACCTGCGTTTCCGGCCAGATGTCGGTCGGCGCTTGCTGGGCGGTCGTGTCGGTCTCGTCGCCGGTCTCGCCGGGTTGCGGCTCCTTGACGATATCGCGGACGTTGAACTCCAGTCGCCAGCGATTGTTGCCCTCTTTCGCGACGCAGTAGAGTTCTAATGTCCCGATCTCGGTGCTGCGCGCCGCCAGCGTGACCGGCACCCGTCGGGTGCCGCTGCGCTTGCCGCCGCGGAGGATCGTGTGCAGCGGCGGCAGCTGTAGCAACTGCTCGGGCGCTACTTGCAGCAAATCGCCCGCCTTGTCGTCGGCGCGGACCGTCGAGGTGAACAGCGGGAAGAGGACCGGCTGGCCCAGCGCCAGCTCCAGCTCCGGCTTCGGGAGTGCTACCTCCTGTCCTTCCTCCAGGTGTTGTGGCACGACACACACGACGGTCAACGGCGTGCGCTTCTCGGGTGTCGCCGAGCTGTCGTCGCCCGTCGCGACGCCGATGTAGTAAGAGCGGGCGATGCCGCCGCCGATGCGCCGGCCACCGGTGTGCTTCAGCCAGGCGTAGTGTGCCGCGCCGAGCGCCACCGCCAGGTCGAGTGAAGGATTGGTCAGCACCAGGGGTTGCCAGTGACGCTCGGGTGTGACATACCACTGACGCATCACATCCAGGAGCCGTTCTTGCAGCGGTACGGGCTGGAAGACGCCGCCGTTGAAGAGGATCGCATCGGGCGCCAAGCCCACGGGCCGCGGCCCGTGGGTTTCCCGATGAATGTGGCGCTTGAGGAAGGCGGCCAGGTGGCGCGTGATCGCCGGGTCGCTGACGTAGGGCAGGCCCATCTCGTGCAGGCCGACGCGCGCCCCGCGCTGCGGTTCGGCGTCGCGCGGCACTTGCGGAAAGAAACCGTCAAAGAGCACCTGCCGTACATTGTCCGCCGTGAGCGAGGTGTGCAGAGCGCCGCCAATGACCGCCCGCCCGCGTCCCATCACCGTCACCGCGAACGAGGCCGGCGGGTTGGGACCAAGCAGGATCTCCTTGCCCTGACGGCACGCCTGCGTCAGCGTCCCGTACTGGGCGGCGTCGAGACGACCGGCGCCGGGCAACTTCGTCTCGACGAATTTGGCCAATGCCAGGTCCATATTGTCGCCGCCGAGGAGCAAATGGTCGCCGACCGCCTGCCGCACGAACGCGAGTTCCCCCTGCTGCTCGACCGCCTGGATCAAACTGAAATCGCTCGTGCCGCCGCCGACATCCACGACCAGGCAATATGCCCCCGGCTTAATTTGCGACGCCTCCCGCGCCGAGTGCGCCTGAAGCCAGCAATAGAACGCGGCTTGCGGCTCCTCCAGCAGCGTCAGATCCTCCAGCCCGGCCTTGCGTGCGGCCTCCACGGTCAGGGTGCGGGCCATGTCGTCGAACGACGCCGGCACCGTCAGCACGACGGTTTGTTGTTCGAGGCGATCTTCCGGCGCTGCACGCGCCATGACGAAGTTCCAGCTCTCGACGAGGTGACGCAGGAAGCGCGCCGAGACCTCCACGGGCGAGAGCCGCGGCACGTCAGGCGGGGCGCTCCAGGGCAGCAGCGGCGCGGAACGATCGACGCCCGCGTGACAGAGCCACGACTTGGCGGAGGTGGCGAGCCGCCCGGGCACCTTGGCCCCGTGATTGCGGGCGAACTCGCCGACGACGTAGCCGGGATTGGGGTTCCACGGCAGGGCGGTGGCGCCGGGCGGGAGATCGTGCTGGCCCGGCAAATAGAGGAACGAGGGCAGCAGCGGCCGGTTGGCGACCTCGCCCGGAGCAACGAGTTGCGGGACCGGAAATGGGCGAACCTCGGGCAGTGCCGACGACCCCGGCCGTACCTTTTTCAGGTCAACGTAGGCGAGGGCGCTGTTAGTGGTCCCGAGGTCGATGCCGATCAGATAACGTGGCATGGTGATTCACGACAAGATGGCTGCGCGACCCTACTCCCTTACGGTCATTCTATCAGCTTCTCCGGCTGATGGGATAGGAGGCGCTGGACACGGCGCCGCAGGGGTGCTACCCTCAAGCCTTCCTCCGCCAATCTGGCGGATCAAGACTCCGGGGGCACGAAGATGAACCGATGCTTGCTCACGTCCTGCGCTGGTGTCCTTGCACTATGCGGCCTCCTCAGGGGAAGCCAGGGCGAAAAGGTGCCTCCCACGCAGCCGCCGCCGGAGCGCCTCGCCCCGTTCTTCCGACCACCACCGCAGTTCGCCAACGATTTCGGCTCTTACAAGTCCCCATTGAAGTTCGCCGACGGCACGC
This sequence comes from Gemmataceae bacterium, assembly GCA_035637055.1. GTDB lineage: Bacteria > Planctomycetota > Planctomycetia > Gemmatales > Gemmataceae > DASPXY01. The sequence continues at coordinate 9,500 of DASPXY010000136.1, forward strand.
CGGTCAAGAGCGCTGCCGACTGGCCGAAGCGCCGTCAGGAGATCCTCAAGACCTGGCACCATGCGCTGGGCCAGTGGCCGCCGCTCGTGGAGAAGCCGAAGATCGAATATCTCGCGAAGGAGCGGCGCGGCAACGTCACGCAGCACCGCGTCCGCATCGAGATCGCCCCGGGCCGCTTCACCGACGACGCCTACCTGCTCATCCCCGATGGCGACGGTCCATTCCCGGCGGTCGTGGTGGTCTTCTACGAGGCGAAAACCGGCATCGGCCAGGGCAAGTCGGCGCGCCTCGACTTCGCCTGGCAACTGGCGCAACGGGGCTTCGTCGCCCTTTCGGTGGGCAGTCCACCGGAGACCTACTACCCCAGCAAGGACAAGGCCCAGCTGCAACCGCTGTCGTTCCACGCTTACGTCGCCGCGAACTGCTACAACCTCCTGGCGAACCTGAAAATGGTCGATGCACGCCGCATTGGGATTGTCGGCCACTCTTACGGGGGCAAATGGGCGCTATTCGCTGCGTGCCTGTACGAGCGCTTCGCCTGCGCCGCCTGGTCGGACCCCGGCATCGTCTTCGACGAGCGCCGCGGCAATGTCAACTACTGGGAGCCGTGGTATCTGGGTCACGACGCCGGACAGCGCCGCAAGGCAGGCATCCCCAGCGAGAAGAACCCGCGGACCGGGCCGTACAAACGACTCTTCGAGGCGGGCCACGACCTGCACGAGCTACACGCCCTGATGGCGCCGCGGCCGTTCCTGGTCTCCGGCGGCTCGGAGGATCCGCCCGAGCGCTGGAAGGCCCTCAACCACACGGTCGCCGTCAATCGCTTGCTCGGCTATGAGAATCGCGTGGCGATGACGAATCGCAAGATGCACAGCCCGACCGAGGAATCCAACGAGGTGCTCTACCTCTTCTTCGAGTATTGCCTGAAACCCAGGTAATACAATAGCCGCAAACGACTTCCGCCCGTTGAAAGGAGACCTCCCTTGGCCAAGCACTCTCCGCAATTCCTGCAACTGGTGCAGGACGCCAAGAAGCGCATCCGCGAAACGACCGTCGAGGACGTCAAGGCGATGCTCGACCGAAAAGAGAAATTTCACCTTTTGGATGTCCGTGAAGACAGTGAATGGGCGAAGGACCATCTCCCCGACGCCTTGCACGTCGGTAAAGGGGTCATCGAGCGCGATATCGAGG
>DASPXY010000137.1:0-4027 GCA_035637055.1 Gemmataceae bacterium
AGGACGGCGAGGTCAAGCTGCAGTTCACGATGCCCGAGGCGCTGACGCGCTGGAAGTTCATGGGCTTCACTCACGACAAGGATCTGCGCAGCGGTTTCCTGACGGACAACGCCGTCACCGCTCGTGATCTGATGGTGCAACCGCACCCGCCGCGCTTCGTGCGTGAGGGCGACGTGCTGGAGTTCACCGTCAAGGTGAGCAATCAGTCCGACGCGCGCCAGGCCGGCATCGTTCGCCTGACGTTCAACGACGTCCGCACCGGCAAGTCGGTCGATGCGGCCCTGGCCAACACCAACAACGAGAAACGGTTCGACATTCCCGCCAAGGAATCGCGGTCCTTCTCGTGGCGCATGACCGTGCCCGACGACCTGGGCTTCCTGACGTACAAGGCGGTCGGCTCGGCCGGCAAGGTCGCCGACGGCGAGGAGGGCTACCTCCCCGTCCTCGCGCGGCGCGTCCTCGTCACCGAGTCGCTGCCGCTGCCTCTGCGCGGCAAGGGAGAGAAAAAGTGGGACTTCGCCCGGCTGCGCGAATCGGGCAAGTCCGATACGCTCCGCAACAAAACCCTGACGGTGCAGATGGTCTCCAACCCGAACTGGTACGCGATCATGGCCCTGCCCTACCTGATGGAGTACCCCTATGAATGCACCGAGCAGACCTTTAATCGCCTTTATGCCAACGCCCTCGCTCGCTACATCGCCAATAGCGATCCGAAGATTCGCAAGGTCTTCGATCAGTGGAAGGGCACGCCCGCCCTCGACAGTCCGCTGCAGAAAAACCAGGATCTGCGCGCCGTCATGCTGGAGGAGACGCCCTGGGTGCGCCAGGCCGAGTCGGAGGCCGAGGCGCGGCGCAACGTCGGCATCCTGTTCGACGACAATCGTCTCAATGCCGAGACGAAACGGCTGATGCAGCAGCTCGCCGACTGGCAGAACCCCGACGGCGCCTGGCCGTGGTTCCCCGGCGGCCGCGGCAACGATTACATCACCCTCTACATCACAACGGGTTTCGGCCGGATGCGCCATCTCGGCCTGAAGCTGGACGACGCCCCCGCGATCAAGTCGCTGAACCGGCTCGACGGCTGGGTCGATCGGATTTATCGCGAGATTCTGCGTCACGGTAACAAAGACAAGAACAACCTGTCGCCGACGATCGCTCTGTACCTCTACGGCCGCAGTTTCTTCCTGCTCGATCAGGCGATTGACGGCAAGAACAAGCAAGCGGTCGATTACTTCCTCGGCCAGGCGAAGACGCACTGGCTGAAACTGGCCAATCGCCAGTCGCAGGCGCACCTGGCGCTGGCGCTGCAGCGCTTCGGCGACAAGGCGTCGGCGCAGGGCATCATGAAGTCGATCAAGGAACGGTCGGTCAGCAACGAGGAGCTGGGCATGTTCTGGCGCGACCAGGAATGGTCGTGGTCGTGGTTCCGGGCGCCGATCGAGACGCAGGCGATGATGATCGAGGCGTTCGACGAGGTCATGAACGACCAGGTCGCCGTCGAGGACTGCAAGGTGTGGCTGCTGAAGCAGAAGCAGACGCGCGACTGGAAGACGACCAAGGCGACCGCCGACGCCGTCTACGCCCTGCTGCTGCGCGGCGAGAAAAGCCCGCTGGCGTCCGACGCGCTCGTCGAGGTGACCCTTGGCGACGTGACGATCCAACCGCAGAAGGTCGAGGCCGGCACCGGCTTCTACGAGAAGCGGTTCGTCGGCAACGACATCAAGCCGTCGCTCGGCGCTATTGTGACCAAGAAGACCGACGATGGCGTCAGCTGGGGCAGCGTCACCTGGCAGTACCTCGAAGACGTGGGCAAGGTGACCGGCTACGAGGGCACGCCGCTCAAGCTCAAGAAGGCGCTGTACACCAAGGTCTACACGAAAAAAGGCCCGGTGCTGCAGCCGGTCAAGGAGGCACTCAAGGTCGGCGATGAGTTGGTGGTGCGGCTGGAGTTGCGCGTGGATCGCGACATGGAGTATGTCCACCTGAAGGACGCGCGCGGCAGCGGCACCGAGCCGGTCAACGTGCTGTCGCGCTGGCGCTATCAGGATGGGCTGGGCTACTACGAGACGACGCGCGACACCGCCAGCCACTTCTTCATCGACTATCTGCCCAAGGGCGTCTACGTGTTCGAGTATTCGACGCGGGTGTCGCACCGCGGGCAGTATCAGAGCGGCATGGCGGAGATTCAGTGCATGTACGCTCCCGAGTTCAACAGCCACTCCGAGAGCTTCACGCTCAAGGTGGAGTGACCGTCACCGGTAACCCTGATGGTCCGAAAGGGACCGGCCTCCTCCACGTCGAGGGCGCCGGTCCTTCTTCTTTGGGGGCTTGACTGGATGTGGCGGCAAGTTTGCAACTTGCCGCCACATCCATTTACCGCCTCTGATTCACCATCCGGTTGAGAGTGTCCGGTGTTGGAGGGCGAGGTTCCTGCCGAGCCGGGCTTGGAGGGCGAGGCTCCTGCCGAGCTGCTATCTAGCCCGGCTCGGCAGGAGCCTCGCCCTCCAGGAGCCTCGCCCTCCAGGAGCCTCGCCCTCCAGGAGCCTCGCCCTCCACACCGGACAGGCTCAACTGGATCATGTATGAGGGCTCGAACCGATCCCCTTCCCTGCCCCCCCCGGCGTGGTACAATCAAGGCAGGTGAGACGACCTCTGGTTTCGTTTCATTTCATCTCACGGACACCCTTGGGCCCGCGTGATCGGAAATGAATCGAATCCAGTGCTCCTTTCATCGTAGCCACCGCGGCCCCAGCAGGACAAGCCAATCGGCGCAACCTGCTCTGCCTGCGGCCATAAACGAGCCACTTCGGAGTCCAGCGGGGCCCGCAAGCGAGCCGCTTCCGACCACAGGGTAAGGGAGCCTATTCGCGCCAGAGCACACTTCTCGGTCCGAGTCAAACTTTTTCGTGATTTTGTGTCAGCAACCCGTCATTATCGGAAAATGTGACCTAGAGTTTCGCATCGGGACAGAATCGAGGCGCACCTGACAGGATTCCCCATGAACCCGGCGACGGACACCTTGGTCGCGGAACGCCCCTCGGGCGACGCGGACGACGCCACCTCCACCGCCCTTCAGTTCATCCACGGACTCCTCCAGACTGCGGCAGGAGAGGCTCGTCCCCTGCCCGCCCTGCTCGCCGACCTGGCCCGGGCGTTCGCTGCGCGCGGCGCTGGCCTGGCGGCTCCCCCGGAAGGGTCGCCCCTGGTGCGGCAGCATGTGCGCGTCGATGGTTCGTCCTCCGCTCCGGCATTCCCCTGGGAGAACCAGCCCCATTTGCTCGCCCAAATTCGCCAGAGCGTCGATGGTGTGTCGGCGCAAGCGGCAGATGGCTCGACGTGTCTCCTCGCCGCCGTCTGGCCGCCGACGGGTGGCGGTTGGCTGCTCTGGCTCGAAGCGCCCGCAGGGCGCGTCTGGTCGGGCGGGGAAAGGGCAGCGCTGCCGCTGGCAGGGCAAGCACTGGCCCGCCTGACCGCCACCACCGAGGGCCGCGCGGCTGGTTGGCCACGGCCTCTCGAACGCGCCCGCATCCAGCAGCACCTTGAAAGCGCCGCCAAGATCACGAGCCGGCTGGCTCACGATTTCGGCAATGTGCTTACCGGCATCCTCGGCTTCGCGGAACTGACGCTGAACCACCTGCCAACCGACTCCTTGCCGCACCGCTACGTCAAGGAGGTCTGGGAGTCCGCCCAGCAAGGGGCCCGCTGGGTCCAACAACTCCACCTGTTCAGCCGTCGCCGTTTCGGCGAGTTTCCCCCGGCCTCGATCCAGACCGTCGTCGGCGAGGAGGAGGCGCGGGTGCGGCCCACCTGGGCGCCGAACGTGGCCCTGCACGTCGCCCTGCAACCCGAACTGCCGACCGTCGCCGTCGAGGCCGGGGCCCTGCGGCAGGTATTGGCCCAGATCCTCGACAACGCCCGCGAGGCCATCGCCGGGCAGGGGATCGTCACGATCACTGCTTGCTTGACCGACTTGAGCGAGGCCGATTGTCAGGAAATGCTCGGGGGCGCGACGCCGGGGCCGCACATC
>DASPXY010000138.1:0-8265 GCA_035637055.1 Gemmataceae bacterium
CGTTGTTGTTCGTGACTCCAAGGATCAGGGGTCAGGGAAAAAGCCGGTTGTGGCACGGTCTCCTGACCGTGCCACAACAGAGGGGCCAGTTGAGAACGAATCGGCACGCTCAAGTGAACCATTCCGGGGTGACCAGCCAGATGAGGGTGCCGCCTCCCTTGCCGGGTTCCTCGCTGCGGATCAGCGCCACGCCGGCCTTGGACAACTCCAGGTTGATCTTGCGACTGCCGATCAGCCACGCGGCGAACTCGCCCAGGTCCGGCTGATGCCCAACCAGTCCGACCGCGTTGTGGTTCGCCTCGCGCAGCACCTTCGCCAGTTTGCTGCGCTTGCCACCCGGCGCCAGCAGGTCGCAGGTTTGCAACTCCGCGACCAGGTCCGTGCCCTGATGGACGAGCGCGTCCGCCGTCTGGCGTGCGCGCACAAGGGGACTCGTGAGCAGCAGGTCGAGGTGGACGCCGCGACGCTGCAGCCCGACGCCAACCTGCGCGGCCTGTTTCTCGCCCTTCTCGCTCAGCGGTCGGTTCTCGTCCTCGGTGATGCCGCGCTCACCCAGCGCCAGCGCATCCGCATGACGGATCAGGTACACGTCCATTGAAAAAGGCAAAAGGAAAAAGTAAAAAGGACAAAGTAGGAGTCGCCAGCTTCCCTTTTTACTTTTTCCTGGGGTTGCGGCGACTCTTCCTTTTTACTTTTTCCTTTTGCCTTTTTCCTTGGGCCGCCCGTGAAACGTACTGACCTCCGTAATGTCGCTATCATCGCCCACGTCGATCACGGCAAAACCACCCTGGTCGATCAGCTCATGAAGCAGTCCGGCCTGTTTCGCGAAAGCGAACTGCGCCAGGAGTGCGTCCTCGACTCCAACGACCTCGAACGCGAGCGCGGCATCACCATCCTCGCCAAGAATATCGCCCTGACCGTCGGCGGCACCAAGATCAACATCATCGACACCCCCGGCCACGCCGACTTCGGCGGCGAGGTCGAGCGCGTCCTCAAAATGGCCGGCGGCGCCCTGCTGCTCGTCGATGCCGCCGAAGGGCCGTTGCCGCAAACGCGCTTCGTGCTGCGCAAGGCGTTCGAGTGCGGCCTGCGCCCGATCGTGGTCATCAACAAGATCGACCGCCCCGACGCCCGGCCGACCGAGGTGCTCAACGCCGTTTTCGACTTGTTCGTCGAACTCGACGCCGATGAGGCCACGCTCGACTTCCCGACGATCTACGCCTCCGGCCGGCAAGGGATCGCGACGACCGACCTGAAGATCCCCGCGGTGGACATTCGGCCGCTCTACGACGCCATTCTCAAGCACGTGCCGGCGCCGGAGGTGGACATCGATGCGCCGCTGCAGATGCTCGTCACCACGCTGGACTGGAGCGATTACGTCGGCCGCATCGCCATCGGCCCCGTCGTGGCAGGGAAGATCCGCAAGAATCAGCGCATCGCCCTGCTCAAGCATGACGAGGTGCGCATCGATGATCAGGTGCAGCAACTCTACGTCTTCGACCTGCTCGGGCGCACGGAGACGGACGAGGTCACCGCCGGCGATATCTGCGCGGTCGTCGGGCTGGACGACGTGGACATCGGCGACACGATCGCGGATTTCGAGAAGGCGGTGGCGCTGCCGCCGATTCGCGTCGATGAGCCGACGCTCGACATGATCTTTCGCATCAACGATTCGCCGTTCGCCGGCCAGGACGGCGAGTACGTCACCAGTCGCCAGCTGCGCGACCGGTTGATGAAGGAGTTGCAATCGAATGTCGCCCTGCGCGTCACGCCGAGCGAGGAGAAGCGCGAGGAGTTCCACGTCTCGGGCCGCGGTCTCTTGCACCTGGGCATTCTGCTGGAGAACATGCGCCGCGAGGGCTACGAATTATCGATTGGCAAGCCGCACGTGATCCACCGGCACGAGAACGGCAAGACGCTGGAGCCGATTGAGTACCTGGTGGTCGATGTGCCGTCGCGTTCGGTCGGGCCGGTGATGGAGCTGGCCGGCGGCCGGCGGGCGGAACTGCAGAAGATGGATTCGCGCGGCGACCTGGTGCATCTGGAGTTCACGATCCCGGCGCGCGGGCTGATCGGCTTGCGGACGCGGATGCTCAATGCGACCAGCGGCGAGGCGATCATGCACCACAACTTCTACGATTATCAGGCGGTGCGTGGCGATATCCCGGCGCGGCTCAACGGTGTGATGGTGTCAACCGAAACCGGCCGGGCAACGCCGTACGCGCTGGACAATCTGCAGGAGCGCGGCAGCCTGTTCATCGCAGGGGGCGAGCAGGTGTACGAGGGGCAGGTGGTGGGCGAGCATTGCCGCGACAACGACCTGCCGGTGAACGTCTGCCGCGAGAAGAAGTTGACGAATGTCCGGGCAGCAGGATCCGACAAGAGCATCATCCTCAAGCCGCCGCGGCAGATGACGCTCGAGCAGGCCCTCGAATACATCGAAGAGGATGAGCTGGTCGAAGTCACGCCCAAAGCGATCAGGCTGCGCAAGATGCTGCTGAAGGAGGCCGACCGGCGCAAGCACGCGCGGCAGGCGGCGAACTGACACCGAGAGGAAAAAGAGCCATGTCCACGACGGTCAGTTTGGAAGAAGCCAAGGCCCGCCTGGTAGAGTTGATCGAACAACTCACGCCGGGTGATGAAATTGTCATCACCCGGCAGGACGAGCCGGTGGCGAAGTTACTGCCCAGCGATTCACGCCGGAAACCGCGACAGCCGGGGAACTGCAAGGGCATGCTCACCATCCTCAGCGAGGACGAGGAGCATCTGGAGCACTTCCAGGAGTACATGCCTTGAGGCTCCTGCTCGATACCCACGCATTCCTGTGGTTTGTCCTCAATGATCCCCAGCTGAGCGCGGCAGCCAGGACGGCGATCAGTGATCCCAAGAACGAAGTCTTCGTGAGTCCGGCCACCTACTGGGAGATCGCCATCAAGGTGAGCATCGGGAAGTACGCGCTGACCGTTCCGTTTGAGGATTTCATCCGACACGCGCTCAAGGACAATGGATTCAAGATCCTGCCCATCGAGATCCGCCCTGCGGCACGGGTTGCGACTCTCCCGTTTCACCACAAGGATCCATTCGATCGTCTGCTCATCGCTCAGGCCCTGGCGGAAGATCTCACTTTGGTCAGCAACGAGAATCGCTTCGACGCCTACGGCGTGAAGCGACTCTGGTAGTCAAGGCGCGAAGGCGGCGGGAGCTGACAACCGCTTTTTCCCTTCCAGCTGTCAATCGCGGCCGCCGCTTGCAGTTAGCATCTTGGGAGGATGTATGGCCCAGCCCGATCCCGATGCTACCGCAACGGAACGCCTGCTCGAACAGACCCGCACGGGCCAGGTCGAGGTGACGCCGAAAGCGATTCGGCTGCGCAAGATGCTGCTGAAGGAGTCCGACCGGCGCAAGCAAGCGCGGCAGGCGGCGAACTGAACGACAACTCGCGGGGACACAAGCCCGAAGCGCCAGCGAGGGATGGAGTTAGCGCTATTCCTCGCTGGCGCTTCGGGCTTGTGTCCCCGCGTTTTGTGCGGCGCCGCGCAGGACAGGAAAATGTCTCTTTTCTGCGTGCCTGTTCATCCGTACAATGACATGTCGGCGGTTTGATCTCATCTCGTTCCCCGCCGACACCTTCCAGCGCTAACCGCGGCGCTGATTCCCTGCGCACCGCACCCGAGGGCTCCATGCGAACACACACCCCCACCCCGCACCCGTCGGCCTGTCCCTACGGCGGCGTCTGGCTGGATGAACTGGCCGCCGCCCCGGTACACGAGACGGCCTGGCTGTGGCGCGGCTACCTGGCCCGCGGTAACGTCACCCTCCTGACCAGTCAGTGGAAGATGGGCAAGACCACGCTGCTGGCCCTCCTCCTCACTCGCCTGGGGCGCGGCGGCCTGCTGGCGGACCTGCCTGTGACGCCGGGCAAGGCCGTCGTCGTGTCGGAGGAGAGTCCGGCGCTCTGGGCCGCACGCAGCCGCCGCCTGGGCCTGGGCGACCACGTTTGTCTGCTCGCGCGGCCGTTCCTGGGCAAGCCGGACGCGGCGCAGTGGCTCGGACTGCTCGAACACCTGGGCGCGCTCCACCGGCAGCACGGCGTTGACCTGGTGGTGATCGACGCGCTGGCCGCCTTCCTGCCGGGGCACAGCGAGAACACGGCGGCCGAACTGCTCGCCGCCGTGCTGCCCTTGCAGCGTCTGACGGCGCAGGGCCTGGCTGTGCTGCTGTTGCACCACCCGCGCAAGCACGCGGCCGGCGATGGGCAGGCGGCACGCGGCAGCGGCGCCTTGACCGGCTTCGTCGATATCCTGGTGGAGATGCACTGGTTTGCGCACGCCGCCGAGGCGGACCGCCGGCGCGTGCTGCGGGCCTGGTCGCGCCTGGACGAGACGCCGCGGCAGCTGGTCGTGGAGCTGAACGCCGAGGGCACGGATTACCGCGTGGTGGGCGACCGGCCGCAGCAGGAGTTCGTGCAGTCGTGGCAGGTGCTGGAGGGGGTATTGCTCGACGCCACGCACAAGCTGACGCGGCAGGAGATTCTGGAGGGCTGGCCGACGGACTACGAGCGGCCGCTAGCGAAGACGCTGTGGCGCTGGCTGGAGCAGGCACTCACGCGCGGGCTGGTGCTGCGCGAGGGCAGCGGCCGCCGCAACGACGCCTTCCGCTACTGGCTGCCAGGGCAGGAGGAGCGCTGGCAGAACGATCCGCTGGCGGCGCTGGAGCGGAGTGAATGGGAGGCGCTGCGGCTGCTGCAGGAACAACTGGGGACGACCGAGGCGCCGGAGAGGCGAAGGAAGAAGTGAGGGGCCGGCTCAGGAATGAGGCCGCGAACGCACCCAGGAGCGACTGCTTCCCCTGCGACAAAGTTCGGAAAAAAGGGCAGCTGACCTTGACAGGAGATGGGTGGAGCGTTCAATGGGGTGAGGCTCGCATCGCGGTACGGGGGCGACCCGTGCTCAGCGGACCGGCGCGGGGCGAATTAGGCCGACCGGCGCGGTCTTATGCTGACCGGCAGGGTCGAATTAGGCTGACCGGGAACTGGATATGCCGACCGGTGCGGTCTTCTGGTGACCGGCCGAATTAGGCTGACAGGTCGGTCTGCTGAATCACCAGTTCGGCGAAGCGGGGTCGCAGATGGAAGTTCCCGAGTGCTCGCAAACGTGTCCCTGCGTCGGTTGCTTCTCGCTACACGGGGCGCAGAGGTGTGCCAACTTGAGTCGTGCCAGCACTGCCTAGAGCGGTTCGCCCTGGCGTGGCATACACTAACCCGAAGCGTGAGCGAGGATCCGGCCAGCTTCCTCGCTGACGCTTCGGGTTAGTGTGCGCAAGGCAACTACGAACCGCTCTAATCGGCAGAAAACGGCATGAACTCACTACGGTCCAAGGAACAATGAGGATCGAGAATGGCCAGGAAAGTTGCTCTGATCAACATGAAGGGTGGGGTTGGGAAATCGACGCTTTGCGTCAACCTGGCATGGCATTTTGCGCTGAGCTCAAAGCGAGTCTTGGTCGTCGATCTGGATCCTCAGTTCAACGCAAGCCAATACTTGCTTGGAACTCAGGAGTACGAACGGAGGCTGAGGGCCGGCTTCCCTACAATCTGGGACATCTTTGAGCGCAGGACGCGCACGCCGCAGACCACAGGGCAGCCCGTCGATGCCCGCAGCATGCTTTACAACCGAATGATCCACGGCACTGGACGGCTCGATGCCATTTTGTCTCGACTTGAGTTGGCGTGGTCGCTGAAAACACCCTACCAGGAGAAGGAGCGCGAGCTTTCACTAGCCCTGGCTAGCTTGGAGGATGCCTACGACCTCGTTTTGGTTGACTGTGCCCCTACGGAATCAATCCTCACGACGGCGGCCTATCTTGCCAGCGATTTTCTCCTCGTTCCGGTCAAGCCGGAGTATCTCTCCGCCATTGGCCTGCCCCTGCTCGTCCAGTCAATGCGCGAGTGCCAGGAAGGCTACGGCAATCGCAACTTGCAACTCGCCGGGGTGGTATTCAACGCCACCACGGATTATTCTCCAGAGGAGATGCTGGCCAAGAACGAGGTCCGCCAGATTGCGGCTCAATATGGTTGGCACGTGTTTGACAACGAGGTTTCGTACTCGCGCTCATACGCGAAAGGCGCACGCTTGGGGGCGTGCATTTACGGCACGCCTCATGCAAGGAGTCAACAACGTCGTCGTTTTGCAGCATTCGCCCTGGAGTTCGCACAGAGGATCGGATTATGAATGAAGGCCGCGAGTTCGATCTCCTCATTGACGTGTCTAAACTTCTAAGGAAGTACGGGCCTGACGTCTTTGACCAACTGGCAGAGCAACTGTCCGCGCCTGAATTCGTAGAACGACTTACGAAACTGCTCTCAGGCGCGGCACGAACTGCGCGCGCGGTTCCCGCGACCCAACCGAGGTTACGGCCGAAGTCGCCCTCCCAGAAAGAAATTCGATCCTCGCTCGTTGCACTCGGTGATACCGATCCAGAGAGAGGCGCGCTCCTAGTTCGACTCTACGACGAGTTGATGGCGAAAACCGTGTTGCCCACCATGGAGGATCTCCGCAGTTTTGCCGCTAGGGTCGGCCTCTGTTACCTCGAAATCCGCTCGCGGCCTCAGGCTGTTGTCGCGCTCCTTGGAGATTTGCGTGGGCGTCCTTTGGAAGAGCTAAGAGCTCTGGTCGCGGATCTAAACACTGCGGCAGAGCAACACGACCGCAGTCTTGAGAACTGGACTCGTATTATTCTGGACAAGGAACTGCGAACGCGAAAGGCGCAGTGACCAAAGGGACACGTGAGACCTATGCAGGCGACCTCCCTTTTCGACCGCTGGGTGGCCCCGGGCGGTTACCCACCCGGGGCTCCCACGAGTTCGCCGACTTTGTCCAGGTGTTCGACACCCGCTCCGGGGAGGAGGTCGCCCGCGGCACCGGCTTCAAGCACGTCTCCGGCGTCCTGTTCCTGTCCGCCGATGTGCTGCTCGTGGCGGCCTTCGGCGGGTGCTACCGCTGCAACCTCCGCCGGGGCGGGCGCGACCTGCTCTCCGACAAGGGGTGGCAGACCGGCGTGACGCTCAGCCCGGACGGCCGGGCGCTGGCCATCGGGGAGGACTTCGGGCTGGCCTGGGTCGACCTGGTCAAGAAGAAGGAGACGCACCGATTCGGGGCCTGCTTCCTGTCAGTCCATCAGGGCTACTGCGCCGGCTTCTCACCGGGCGGGCGGTATCTGGCGGGCGACCTCCACATAGGCGGGCGGGCCGGGGGCCTAGTGGGTCAGTTGCGTTGCACATGGCCATAAAACGGCCCCGCACGTCTTGCCACCGGCCTGCGGGTGTAGGCCCCTGAACCGCCCGCCTGGTGGCGGCGCTCCCGCTGGCGTTGGCGACGACGCTGCCGCTTGCCGCCCCACGCGAACGGCGTCGGTGCCTCGTTCCCATGCTCGGCAACGGCCTCGAACCAGGCTATGATCTGTTCGGGCGTGCTGGGGTGCTGGCCTGCCAGCGCCCGTCGTTTCAGGATGCGCTGGATGCTCTCGGCCAGGTTCAGCCAACTCCCCGACAGCGGCGTGTACAAAGGCATGATCCCCTGAGCGAACAGCCACAGCAACAACGCCGGCGTTTTGTGGCCGGTCAGGTTATCCAGCACTAACAGCATCCGTAAGGGGGGTAGTTCCGCTGGCAACGTTGGCTTCACGGACAGCCCTTGCTGCCAGCGTTCCCACGCCGCCCGTGAGGCCTGCGCCGTGGGCGGGGGCTCGGTTAGCTCGGCCAGGATCTCGGACAGTTCCCGCTTCAGCCAGGGGTGCAGCACTGCATTGGGACACGTCGTCGCGCCCTCGACGCGCACCCGCCCGTCAACGGGATGGAACAGCGTCAGTACCTTGGCCGTGCCGTTGCGGATGTACGCATGCGGCTGCCGCGCTGGTTCCCCCTCCGGTTGCCAACTGGGGCCGGGGTGGGGGACAGTCTGGAACGGGCCCGCCTGATCGCAGCACCACACCGCCAGCCCCAACCGCTCCCCCAGCGTGTAGGCGTCCTCGATCAACTTTTTTTGGGCTCGACGTCCGGGTCGGTGACGGTGGCGACACCTGCCTTGCGTTTGCGCAGGGCAGAGCCGGTGGGGCACCAGATCCGGGTACGCTGGTAACGGTAGCCGGCGTCGTGCACAACATTCCAGATGGTGTAGGTGGAGATGGTTGGCAAGCCGTCGCTGGCCTGCCGCAGCGTTTTCTTCAAGTTCGCGAGGGACCAGGTGGCGGTGCCATCGGTTTGAGGGG
>DASPXY010000139.1:0-4717 GCA_035637055.1 Gemmataceae bacterium
CCCTCACCCCGAGGTCGCTCGTCAACCGCCCCGCGGCGGTTCGGAATCCCCCCCTTCCGATCGTTCGACCCTGCAACGCTCCCCTCTGCTCATCGCCGATTGCCTCCCCTTGCGCCGGACGCCTGCTGGGATAGGGCCGCGCACCCTCATCTCCCGGTGGACCGGAACCCCCTTGAAAGCGCCCCTTCGACTGGATAACCTCACTCGATTGACACAAGCCCGGAGCGCCAGCGCCGGGACCGTCCCAGCGCTGGCGCTCCGGGCTTGTGTGAGGACGGTCCCGGCGCTGGCGCTCCGGGCTTGTGTGAGGACGGTCCCGTCGCTGGCGCTCCGGGCTTGTGTGGTGTGTGTCCCGGCGCTGGCGCTCTGGGCTTGTGTGTCCGTCCCGTCGCTGGCGCTCCGGGCTTGTGTCCGAATTGCCCACACCGAGGATCAGAGGAGTCACTCCCTTGAAAATTGCGATGATCGGGACAGGCTATGTCGGGCTCGTGACGAGTACCTGCCTGGCGGAGAGCGGCAACGAGGTCGTGGGCATCGACAAGGATGCCGCCAAGATCCAGACGCTCGACGCGGGGAAGCTCCCCATCTACGAACCCGGCCTGCTGGAGTTGGTGCAGCGCAACCGCCGCGAGGAGCGCCTGCGCTTTACCACCGACCTGGCGAGCGGCGTCCAGAACGCCGAACTCATCTTCATCGCCGTCGGCACGCCGCAGGCCGCGGACGGCTCCGCCGACCTGAGCGCCCTCTGGGCCGTCGCCAAGGCCATCGCCGACGCCATCAATGGCCCGAAGATCGTCATCATCAAGAGCACCGTCCCGGTCGGCACGAACCGTGCCCTCGCGGAACACTTCGCGAAGCACGCCCGCCATCCCATGGACGTTGCCAGCAACCCCGAGTTCCTCAAGGAAGGGGCTGCCGTCGAGGACTTCATGCGCCCCGACCGCGTCGTCGTTGGCGTCCGCCGTTCCGAGGTCGGGGAGGTGCTCCGCGAACTGTACGCGCCGTTCCTGCGCACCGAACAGCCGTTCCTGATCATGTCGCCGGAGAGCGCCGAGACCACCAAGTACGCCGCGAACGCGATGCTGGCGACCAAGATCAGCTTCATCAACGAGATGGCCAACCTGTGCGAACGCCTGGGCGCCGATATCAACGACGTCCGTCGGGGCATCGGCCACGATGAACGGATCGGCTTTCAATTCCTATTTCCCGGAGCGGGATACGGGGGGAGTTGCTTTCCCAAAGATGTAAGATCGTTAATATCTCTATCTGGCCAGACCGGCGTCCCGTTGCGGATGATGGAGGCGGTCGATCAGGTCAACGAGGCGCAGAAGCGCGTTCTGGGCGCCAAGATTCGCGCCCATTACGGCTCGGCGTTGCCCGAACAAACGCTGGCGATCTGGGGCCTGGCGTTCAAGCCGCGCACCGACGACATCCGCGAGGCGCCGGCCCTCGTGCTGATCGAGGAACTGCTCCAGGCAGGAGTCAAGTTGCGCGTCCACGATCCGGAGGCGATGGCCAATGTCCGCGCCCTCTACGGCGATCGGTTGGTGTATTGCGATCGACCTTACGGTGCCCTGGAAGGGGCGGATGGGCTGGCGATCGTGACGGAGTGGCAAGAGTTCCGCCGACCGGATTTCGAGGTGATGCGCCGTTTGTTGCGCCAGCCGGTCATCTTCGATGGCCGCAATCTCTACGAGCCCAAACCGCTGCGGGCACTTGGCTTCGTCTATTACGGCATCGGTCGGCAGGAGAGTGGAAAGTGAGAAGGCAGAAGGCAGCCACACTCTTCGCGCTGACCTCCGACCGCTGTCTTCTGCCGAGTGCAGGAACCAGGGACGTCTTGTTCGTAGTTCCGCCTTGAGGCGGCTCGACAGCTTGCCGCCTCAAGGCGGAACTACGAACAACACGCCGGTTGCACTGGCACTAGATGGAGGCGGTCAAGCCGTACTTGTGGAGCTTTTTGTAGAGCCCCATGCGGCTGATCCCCAGTTCACCCGCGGCATGACTGCGGTTGTTGTTGTGCTTCGCCAGCGCCGCCTTGATCTGCCGGATCTCGGCGATCTCCCTGCTCTGCGCCAGGGTCGGCCCGGTCGCACCACTGCCGAGCGCGGGCGCGAACGTGGACGGAGGCGTGGCCTCGGGTTCGGGCGAACGCACGCTGAGCTGGACGTCGGTCTTCGGCAGTCGGATGGCTTCCGGCAGGTCCGCGAGATCGACCAGAGGCCCGGGACAGAGGGCCACCGCACGCTCGATCACATTGCGGAGTTCGCGGATGTTGCCGGGCCAGTGATACTCTTGCAAAGCGCGGAGGGCCTCCGGACTCAGACCTGTCACGTCCGGCCGGTTCCGCGCGGCAAACTCGACGAGCCATTTCATGCCGAGCGGAGCCACCGAGAGACAGCGGCTGCGCAACGGCGGCAGAAAGAAACCGACCACGTTGAGGCGGAAGTAGAGGTCGGCGCGAAACCGTCCGGCAGCGACTTCCTCTTCCAGCGGGGCGTTGCTGATCGCGACGATCCGGGCTTGCAGGGGCACCCCACGGTTCGAGCCGACAGGCTCGAAGGTGCGGTCATCGACCGCGCGCAAGAGCTTGGTTTGTAATGTGACCGGCAACGAGTTCACCTCATCGAGCAGCAACGTCCCGCGACCAACAGCGGCGAACTTCCCGGGGCGATCGCGGTCCGCCCCGGTGAAGGCCCCGCGCACATGCCCAAACATCTCACTTTCGATCAGGCTCGGCGATAACGCTCCACAATCGACCACCAGGAAAGGCTCGTTCCGCCGCGGTGACAACTCGTGGATCAGGCGAGCCAGGCGCGTCTTACCCGTCCCTGTCTCTCCGAGGAGCAGGACCGTCGTGTCCTGGGGCGCCACCCGCAGAATGTGTTCCTGCAGCTCTGCCATGTCCGGGGTGAAGCCGTGAAAGTAGGACGGCAAACCGGAATCCTGCCGTCTGGGTGCGGCAGGCGGCTGCTCTGATTCGTTGGCGCCGGTCGTGTCTTTCAAAGGGTGGGTCCGCCGGAAGGAGGATTGCAGGTGGGCCATGTGGGCAAGCTCCAAGAGGATTGTGCAGGACGGTTGGCTTGAGCGAAATCCAGAACCCCATCACGAGGTCATAATCCCGTGGGTTGGACGCACGGGAGACTGAAATCGTTCCCAAGTTCGGAAAATACGACTTCTTTGCCGGGTTTGCCAGATTGTTCGGGTTTCCCTGCCGGGAGGGCAATCGCCTCCTGCGCATCCCGGCTGGGCTTTTTCAGTCTCGGAAGGATGAGGTTGCCGAGTTGTCCCTCTCGATACTGAACACTGTTCACCGGATCAGGAAATTGGCGCTGGCCCAAATCAGGAGAGAGGGCGAGCGTGAAATCATCGTGGGGGAAGTAAACTGTCTCATCGGAGGAGTCCTGTGTCATCCTAGGTTGACAACAAGCGACAGTGGGATCATACAAGGGAAGCGCGGCCGGTTCAAACGATTTTTCTGTGAAAATGCGATCCTTGTCGGAGCAATCGACGTTAAAGTCACTCCCGATCAAGGTTTGCCTGACTTCCCAGGTTGTCCGCTCGGGAAGGCGAGTTGGGAGCGTGAGCGACCGGAGAACTATCTACGTGCTCCGGTCGCTCACGGCTCGCCAAAACGTTACAACCTCTCACGACTCTCATTCACCCTCCGGTTGAGAGTGTATCAGGGGTTTCTCGGAGCTGTTTTCAGAATGGCGCGGAGGCGGTCGGCCACGACCTGTTCTTCCCCCGCTTGCAGGGTCAGCACAGAAATGAGGATGCCGCGGTCGCCGGTGCCGCTGACCCGACCAATCTGAATGGAGGGAGTGCCCCGCGCCAGCTCGCGTGTGACCTGCTCGCGCGTCCGCTTGAGGCGTTTTTCGTCCCAGGCGATGACCAGGTGCGGCACGTGGTTGGCGATGGCCGGCACGATGCGTTCCGTTTGCAGAGTCGGAATATCTTTCAACGCCTTTTCGATGACGCCGATCCGCGCCTCGAAGGCCCGCCACTCGGCCTTGTGGTCCAGCCGCACGAAGCGCTCCACCGCGGCCAGCAGGGCGACCATGTCTTCCTTACTCACCTTCATCATGCGGCCGATGGTGCCGCAGTGCGGGTTCGTGTTCAGTTTGGCGGCCTCGATGAGGGCCTTGCGTCCGAGCAACAGGCCGGTGTCGTTCGGCCCGCGCATCGCCTTGCCGCCGCTGAACGCCACCAGGTCGAAACCCAGCTGATTGTACCCCGAGAGCCGTTCGAGCGGAGGCACGTCGGCGGCGGCGTCGAGCAGCGTCGGGATCCTGTGCTTGCGGGCGAGCTCGACCCACTCGCGCCGCTGGATTTTCCCTTCCGCGTCCTCCTTGTTCATGAAGAACATCAGGGCAGTGCGCTTGGTGATCGCCTTGCGGACGTCGGCCGCGGTAGCGACGTCGATCAACCGTACGCCGACGTCGGTGAGTTGATTGTCGTAGCAGGAGTGATGGCTTCGCTGCAGGATCACCTCGTTCTTCATGCCCGTGGTGTCGGGGAGGCGCCGGATCAATTTGCGGTCCGTGCCGGTGACGGCGGCGGCCGTGCCGAGCAACAGCGCACCCGCGGCGCCCGTGGTCACCAGCGCGGCCTCGACGCCGATGAACTTGGCGATGCGCTCGCCGACGCGATCCTGGAGGTCGAGCAGGTTGACGAAATGGCGGCTCGCGTCCACCCAGGCGGCGGCGACCTCGGG
>DASPXY010000140.1:0-4033 GCA_035637055.1 Gemmataceae bacterium
CAGAATCACGACCTGTTCCCGGAAGGCTATGGGATCATGGAGGTGTATGGCTTGAACGCGGAGCTGATCGATGTTGCGGTGTACACCCAGCAGGCGTTGAAGGCCACCGCGCACATCGCCGGCGTTCTGAACCAGCCGGACACGGCAGCGGCCTACCGGAAACTGGCCTCCAACCTGGGAAGGAGAATCAACCAACGCTTCTGGGACGAACGAGACGGGTCCTACGCCGACTTCTACGGAACCAAGGCGCAGGCGATCGGGGCGGCGGAGGGGGCCATCAAGCAGATCGGGCTCAAGGGCGCGAGCCAGCTGACCGTAAGAGACCGGGAAACGATCGGTTACTACGAACGGCTGAAGCAGAAGTTCTCCGCATTGCCGGACAGCAGCAGATGCTGGACCACGAACAAGAACTGGGTCATCACCACACCGATGGAGACCGGGATCGCCCCGCGAGCACGAGCCATACGAGCCCTGGACAAGATCCGCAAGGAAGACGTGGGAGAGCACGGGCCCTTCCTGTCGGCCGTCGAACGAGAGGCGATGATGACCATCTCGACCGGGGTCCAGGCGGTCTCGGAGGGCAACTACGGCCGTATCGACCAGGCCCTTTGGTACGTCGACAAGATCGTGCAGACGTTCAACCGAGTGTCGCCGGGTTCGATCTCGGAGATGATGCCGGACTATGGTTGCTTCACCATCGCATGGACCAGCTACGGGATCGTGGTTCCTCTCATTCAGCACGTGTTTGGGATTCAGCCCGACGCGCTGAACCAGACCGTCGTGTTCCAGCCGCATGTGCCGACCGGTTGGGAGGACATGAGCGTCGAGGACCTGCCGGTTGGAACCACCATGATCTCGTTCTCTCGCGCCAAGACTGACAAGGGCATCGAATATCGCTTCGAGTCCAAAGACGACGGATGGCAATTCGTCTTCAAGAGCAAGCGCCTTCCCCGCGCCAGGTACTATCTGAACGGGAAGCCGGTTGCCTTCACCTCCGCCGGGATCCGGATGAGCGGCAGGAAGAACCAGGTGTTGGAGGTGAGAGGTGAGCAGTGAGGAGTAAGCAGCAGGGCGGCGGCCCGGGTTGAACGCAGGGCCTCAGTGAACACCCTCTTTGGACTTCACATCTAGAGGAGGTCTCGCATGCGGAGAACATTCCTGGCGGCCTGCGCGGCCGCTCTTCTGATAGGCGCGTGCAGCAAGGGTCCGACGCGCCCGATCGCCGACGGCTACACGCTCCATGGCGTGGTGACCGCGCGGGACGGCGCTCCGTTGCGCGACGTCTCGGTTCTCCTTGGCTGGGAAGGCTCCAGCGAGTTTCATCCGTTCGCGATGACCGGCGACGACGGAGCATTCCTGTTCCAGCCCGCGCCGGCGACCGGACCCAGCACGGAAATTTTCCGGTTCGAGAAGGCGGGGTTCGCAGCTCGGGAGGTGTTCGCCCGGACCGCGACGCGTCTCGAGGCATACCGGTATCGTTTGGAAGTCGAGCTGGACCCCGAACCCGCTCCGTGACCGCCTCCGGGAGCCGGGGAGCCCTTAGAATCAGCTGGCCTGGCGGATGGATCTCGGCGCAAGCGCCGGCTGACGACGCGCTGAAGGGGCGGCCGAACTCCGGCGGC
Source organism: Gemmataceae bacterium (assembly GCA_035637055.1). GTDB lineage: Bacteria > Planctomycetota > Planctomycetia > Gemmatales > Gemmataceae > DASPXY01. Next base: position 1,623 of record DASPXY010000140.1, read on the forward strand.
TTGGGACGTGGGAAGCGCCGGTAGCGCGTTCCGCCCGCTCGCGCTGGGCCGCACGAGCTATCCTCCTGGGCGGAGCACGCCGATACCCTCGGCAGGAGCTCCGCAACCGACTGGGGCCCCTGAAGGAATCGCCGCGTCGCGTATGCCGACGCGAAGTAGCACGACGTTTGTCCACCCGGATCAGTGATTAGGAACGGAGCGTTCGGCGCATGTCTAAACGCAAATGGACGCGTGGGCTGCTCCTCTTCATTTTCTGTGAGCTCGCGCTGGGCGCATCGAACGCCTACCAGGAGCAACACGGATATCCCGGTGGCGTGACGTTTCTCGCCTTCTGGAGCGCGCTGCCCACCGTTGTCGGCTGGGCGCTCGCTAGTCTCCCTTTCATTGCACGTCGGCGATTCCACGTCACGGCCATGCTGGCTGCGACCTACTTCGTCAGCATGCTCTGGACGATCGGCCTGTTGCTGGGGCAGTTCGCCGGGCCCTCGGACCCAGACACGGCAGGACACATGGGGTATTTCCTCTGGCCGCCGCTGCTCTGCTTCATTGGAGCATTCGCTTACGGCGCCGTGTTCCTGGGTCTGGTGCTGGTTCGCGGGAGGCCTGCCGCCTGATACGCGTCACGCATCCGGTAGGGAACTCCAAGGCGGCGATGCCTCCGACCCAAGGTCGAGGCTCTGCCGCTTGCTTGGGCGGAGTCGTGGGACACGGTGCCGCAACGTTTGCGCTCAGCGGGGCGCCGACGTCCTGGGGGACGGAACTAAGTTGGTGCGCCGCGAAGGAATCGAACCTTCAACCTACTGATTAAGAGTCTGCTCCGGAGGTTGGTGCGAGACAGCATGAAACGGGGTGAAGCGCAACGAGCACAGGCGGTTCGACTTGTATTCGCTCGAGAGCTGGTTGTCGTCGGTTGCGGCCCGTCGTGATTCGCTCGGCTACAGTTGGGCTACAGCCGTCCCTCCCCGGACTAACCCCACCGCGCAGGCGGCCCCGGTTGACCATTCCCCCCGCAATCGTCAGAATTGAAAGGGTTCACTGAACGATCATGGGACGCAACATGAGGGACACTCCAGCCCCAATCGCCCATGGCCACCGGCCGACTCCTCACCGTGACGTCGCTGCTTTCGCTGATCTTCCTGACGCTTCACGTCTCGGACGACATCGCACGCGGAATCTCGTCCCTCAACTTCGCGTCTATGATCGCGGTGCTGGTGGTCGCGATGCTGCTGTACGCCACGCTGACGGGAGAGGGCAGGCGCGCGGGCGCCGTGAGCGGATTCCTGATCGGCCTCTTCGCGCTAGGGATGCCCGCGCTCCACTTCCGCGGCGCGCGCATCAATGAGATCGCGCAGTCCAGCGGCGGCCTCTTCTTCATCTGGACGCTCTGGGCGCTTGGCGCGCTCGGCGCTACTGGGATGATCCTCTCGGTGCGCGCCTTCCTGGCGTCGTTCCGATCAGCGAAGGCGTCCCGCTAACTCGAAGCTTCAGTGGTCGAGGCGCTGTTGGATGTCGCGCAGCATCGCCTCGATCCGGTCGAGCCGACGGGACCGAGCTCCCTACGCATGAAGCTAAGTTGGTGCGCCGCGAAGGAATCGAACCTTCGAACCTACTAATTAAGGGGCCATAACCGCCGCCGGCTCGAAGCGGTTGTCGCGCAACGTATTCTGAAGTCCAACCGGGACTAGAGGGTACGCAGGGGGACGCGAAGGAGCGAAAAACGGGACCACTTGTCCCGTTTGAACGGATGGATTCAAGCCTGGAGCCACGACATCTCGTCGAACGGGTTCGCTCAGGCCAGTTGCGGGTGCGCGCGCTCAACCCCGAGCTGGTCTGGCTCGCGCACGTGCACGAGCCGTGGCGACCTCGTCATGAGGCGTGATGCTTTTTAGGGAAACCGCCCTTGATGGCCGGCTACGTAGAGCGGCATGGGCGGCATCGTGACATTGGAGCCCACCCCTCGCTGATCGCATCGTCTCGGCCCGAACTCAAGTCTAGAAGTCTGTTTGGCCGACAAGCCTGCTCGATGTCATCGCGACGTCACTCGCTTCTCGGGATGGTGGCGGCTTGGGGCAGTGATCGAGCGATTCTCTGCGGTGCGGATACGGGCTACTTCTGGTCCGGAACCAGGTCGGACTTGCCGTTCGACTCCACGTACATGAGCGCACCTTGGCAGAGCGCTTCATCACGTGTTCCTCCAGGAGAAAGCAGGTGGTGGAACCCGGGAATTCAAGCCCAGACGTGGGCTACAGTGAATGGCGAGCCACACCACGGAGGGAACGCATGCTTCGCGACGTCGTCGAAACCGATCTGCCGATCTTCTACGAGCAGCAGCTCGACCCCACGTCGACCCGGATGGCGGCGTTTCCTCCGCGCGAGGAATGGAGTGTCTTCCTCGCGCACTGGAAAACGAA